>JAOZLU010000004.1:20890-24109 GCA_029934695.1 Desulfobacterales bacterium
TGCACAAAAACATCGGAGTGCAAAAATTAAGCGAAGCGGTTTTTTGCACAAAAACATCGGAGTGCAAAAATTAAGCGAAGCGGTTTTTTGCACAAAAACGTCGGAGTGCAAAAATTAAGCGAAGCGGTTTTTTGCACACTCACCGGGGATGCAAAAAACCACCACGTTTAATTTGCAGCTTATGCTCCCCACACGATTTCCCGATACATATCAGAATCAGTATCCCCTTCGGTGGAAACCAGCAGCACTCTCGCCTCATGGTCAAGGCGGAGCGATTCTTTCACCGAACTGAAATCTGAAGTTTTCATCAGATGGTACAGTAACCCGAGCGTCACGGCCCCTGATTCCCCTGAAATGATCCGCTGATCTCCCTCCATCGGATTTCCCATCACCCGCATCCCTGTCATGGCCACATCATCCTGGCAGGCAATAAACATATCCGAGAAATCCCGGAGAGTCTCCCATGCCGGCGCACTGGGTTCGCCGCAGGCCAGACCTGCCATAATCGTATCTATATCACCGGAAACCTTATGTGGATTCCCGTCCCGGGCAGTTGCGGATTTATAAAAACAGGCGGCTTCAGCAGATTCGACAACCGCGAAAAACGGTCTCCTCTCCCCGAATCTTTCAACCAGATACGCCTGAAAAGACGCGGGAAAAGAGCCGACCCCGCATTGTACAAAAATATGCGTCGGCAAGACATTCCCTAGTTGTTCAAAGGCCTCCTCAAACATGGTGAGATATCCCTGCATAATCCGGGTGGTCATATTCTCATCGTCGGCCTGTGCAGTATCCTGGACCAGCAGCCAGCCATTTTTTTTCGCATGTTCGGCAGCCAGTCTGACAGCGTCATCGTAGGTCCCGTCAATGACAGAAGCCTCAGCCCCGCATTTTCTGATGTTTTCCAGACGGAAGGGCGAGGATCTCCGGGGCATATAAACCACGGAACGGCATCCCAGTTGCTGGGCAGACCAGGCAACAGCCCGGCCATGATTGCCGTCGGTCGCGGTAACACAGGTTATCTCGCCTGATCGCCTGCGAATCTCCGGCGACTGAAAATCGGAAAAAGAGAGATTCCCGCGGCTCAGTCCAAACTTTTCAGCCAAAGCAGAGGTCAGCGCATAAGAGGCCCCCAGCACTTTGAACGCATTGAGTCCGAAGCGATACGACTCATCTTTTACCCAGATGCCTCCGATACCCAGATACGCCGCAAGATTCTCCAGTCGTGCCAACGGCGTTGGCTGATAATCAGGTATGGTCCTGTGAAATTTTCTGACTTTCGCCGCAATTTCTGTTGAGAAATGATTTGCTGCGGCCTTGTTTAATCCTTTTTGCCTGGCAATCGGATTATGAAAGCAGACATTTTTTTGGGGGGACAGACCCATTGTTGTCACCTTATTCTCTTTTATTTACTCAAGTTAGGGACCCGGAAAAAACGCATTACCCCATGAAAGTTCGCAAGGAGTGCAAAAATTAAGCGAAGCGGTTTTTTGCATCATGAAAGTTCACAAGGAGTGCAAAAATTAAGCGAAGCGGTTTTTTGCATCATGAAAGTTCACAAGGAGTGCAAAAATTAAGCGAAGCGGTTTTTTGCATCCCGCACAGGCGGGATAATGCGTTTTTTCCGAGTTCCTTAAGAACCGTTCTGCCTTTTTGTTTTCCCTCTGGAACACGTTCAATGCTACCATCCATCTCAAATGACAGATGATCCGGTTTCCTTTCCAGAAGAGTTTCTCCCTGATCTTTGACATCACCACAAAATCCGTCAGAATCAGCATAATTCATAATTCATAATTTTTATTCAGGCTTTGAGATGACCACTTTAAACCCCGCGGGTTCCTCAAACCGGGTTTTGTCTATTTTGCCCAAAAAAATTTCCCTTAACTGCACAGACTCCTTTTTTACTTGGAATGAATGCAGTTTGGGAGAATCTGTGTTCCTGTCTTTTATATATTGCCCGTCAACTGTCAGGATGCTTTTTACAGAATATCCCCTGATATCATTCAAAGATTCACGGATGGGGTCCAATGACCCTTTCCAGTACCGGAGCAGAAAATTCAGGCTCCCCAGACGCGCCGCGTCCAGTCCCAGCTTTTCAGCCAGCTTTTTGTGAAAATTATGGTATAGCTCAAAACCGGGAACCGTGTCCGATATCCACAACTGCTGGTTTATCAGGGTCACGCTTGCGGCATTTTTTTTCAAATCCTCGGTTTCAAGGCGCAGATTCGCTTCCACACGGATGCACAAATATTCATTTATTTTCACCTTTTCAGGAAAACGCTTTATCGAAAATACGGGGTCTGACACCCGATAGCGGCCTTTAAGGATTTTCCGGGCTGCTTCATAATTTCCATCCTTCTGTTGAATCCAGACACTGTCGGTCAGATTTTCAAAAGGATAAACAATGATTTTGTCCCTGTACCAGTCAATTTCCCGTATCTGATTCCTGTCTAACAGAAAACGGGTGGTTTCCCTGTTTTCTTCAACTTTGCCAAAAATGCGTCTCATCAAACTGCCGGTATATCGGGTCTTTTTATCAACAAACATGGCCCCTTCCGTCGTGTAAGCGACAGCCAGATCAGCATCCTTTTCTCCGATCAGGTATTCTTTAAGTTTGTGGTCATGGATAAAAACAACATCCCCCTGACATGGAAGGGCTGACAGGAAAAATGCAGTTGTAAGACAGAATATGACAAGCTGTTTACCCGGTTGAAAAATGGCCCGGAGCCGTAAGCTTTTCATCCGTTCAGAACCTTCTGATGGAGGTGGGACAGTACGAATATGGTTGCAAGCGGGATGCCCAGTCCGAAAAAAGACCCCCAGAATATGCTTTTCCCGGGATCAAAGCCATAAGGTTTGGTGAAATACAAAAGAAAATTGATTCCAACCCCGATAAAAAGATAAATATTGTACCACATCCGCTTTTTTTGTTCCCAGCGTATCAGCCGGGGATTTATATTTTCCTGTTCCTGCGTTTCCATAGTGCAAAACCTCCCAAACAATCTTGAATTGCGGGTTGCAGACTGTGAGTTACGAGTTTCCATAACCCGGAACTTATAATCTGGATATCATTAATTATTGACTTTCCATAGCATATTGTACAATATTTTAAAAGTGATTTTGCAAAAAATAATTTAAGTGCTTAATTTCAGTTACACTCAAATAATTCTGGCTCTTCCTGCCGGTTCCTGCCGGACGGGGTTCCTGCCGGACGGGGTT
>JAOZLU010000004.1:24209-38128 GCA_029934695.1 Desulfobacterales bacterium
GGTTCCTGCCGGACGGGGTTCCTGCCGGACGGGGTTTGCAACCCCGTCCGTGACGTTTTGTTTTCGGCACATATGCACAGGCCTGTCTCAGACAAATAAGTTTTTTGATCTTTTAACCGTCTGTTTTTATTGACTCTGTATTTATTTGGAAACCGAAAAAGGAGAAACATTCATGCTGTATCAAAAAGAATTGAGTACCGCGTTAAATGCAGTGCAGAAGGCATCAGTGCTTTGCCGTAAAGTTCAAAAAGCCCTCGTGGATGTGAAAGCCATTGAAAAAAAAGACCGTTCACCAGTAACCGTTGCCGACTTGGGAAGTCAGGCGATTATCAATCTTGAGCTTCTTGAATCATTCCCTGATGATCCCATTGTGGGGGAAGAGGACGCGGGGATATTGCGTGATAATGCAGAACTTCGGCGTCAGGTTTCGGATATTGTGAATGAGCAGGTGGATACGGCAGCAGAATCCCGTATCTTGGAAGCCATTGATATTGGCGCCGGTGACTCGAATCTTACAAAACGCTTCTGGACTGTGGACCCCATTGACGGCACAAAAGGATTTCTCCGGGGAGACCAGTACGCCATTGCCCTGGCCCTGGTGGATAATGGGGAAGTTGTGCTTGGCATCCTGGGATGCCCGAATTTTCACAAGGATCATAACCAGCCGGACAACGGAGAGGGATGTCTTTTTTACGCTGTCAAAGGAGAGGGAACTTATGTGAGCATTTCTGGCAGCGATGCCCGGAATCGTATTTCCGCTGACATGGTCACCAATGGAAAAGATGCGCGTTTCTGTGAATCTGTTGAGAGCGCACACGCGGCCCATGAAGATCATAAGCGAATTTCCGACGCACTCGGAATCACACTGCCTCCTTACCGGATAGACAGTCAGGCAAAATACGCCGCAGTGGCGTGCGGAAACGCGTCCATATATCTCCGGCTGCCAAGAACCAAAGCATATCGGGAAAAAATATGGGATCACGCGGCAGGTTCCATTGTTGTGAAAGAAGCCGGAGGCCAGGTGACAGATTTCAGCGGAAGATCGTTGGATTTCTCACTCGGCAGGACGCTTGAGAAGAATGTCGGGATTCTTGCAACCAACGGCCTTATGCATCAGAAAACTCTGGATGTGATTTCGGAGGTGATTTAAAAATTCTGGAAACGCAAATAGAGCGGAGCGGTTTTTTGCAGCCCGCTGTGATGCAAAAATTCCGTTCCACTACGCTCCACTCCATTTTTGCACTCCGAAACAGACATTTTTTTTACAGGGAGCATAATATGACAACATCATTGTTTTTACTATTTAACCATCAGTTGACGCAGGATCAGGAAAATGATGCCCGCGATTCTCTCGGCGCGGAGCGGATCATCAAGATGCCTTCAGATCTCGGGAATATATGGGGGCAGATTCCGCCCGATTTGCCGGAGTTCGGCGATCATCTGAAAGCGATAAAAGACTGGCTCGGTTCCGAGGCTGCGAAAGGGGACCATGCGCTGATCCAGGGAGATTTCGGCGCATGTTATATCATGGTGAATTTCGCTTTTGAAAAAGGGCTGATTCCGGTCTATTCGACAACAAAGCGGGAGACAGTTGAGGAAATTGGGGCGGACGGGTCTGTTACTGTGACGCGACAGTTCAAACATCAGATTTTCAGGAAATATGGGAAGTGAGCAGAATCGGGTATCCTGAGAGCAGTCCTGTCCGGAGTCCTGTCCGGAGTGCAAAGCCTGCTTTGCGATCCCTGTCCAGAGTGCAAAGCCTGCTTTGTGAGTCCTGTCCGGAGTGTCCTTACAGCCTTTTTACCCGCATCATATTGGTCGTCCCCGCGGCCCACACAGGATGCCCGGTGGTAATCACGATGATATCCCCTTTTGAGACATTCCCTGTCCCGATGGCGGACGTTGCCGCCTTTTCAATCCGCTCATCCGTGTTCCTCGTCTCCGGTACAAAAGCGGAAATGCAACCCCAGTAAAGCGCAAGCCGGCGGATGGTCGTCTTCTCAGGAGACAGGGCAATAATATCCGGTTTGGGCCTGAATCGTGAAATCTGCATGGCTGTGAAGCCTGAGCGTGTTGTTGCCACCACTGCGGCCGCATCCAGTTGATCCGCCAGCACACAGGACGCATAAGCAACAGATTCCGGGATATCCCTTTTCGGAATATCCTGCAAATATTTGTCGTGAGGAAAATTCTCCTCTGCATTTTCTATGATACGAACCATGAACTGAATCGCCCGGACCGGAAAATTCCCGCTTGCCGTCTCCTCGGAAAGCATCACTGCATCCGCACCGTCCAGAACCGCATTGGCCACATCTGTTGCCTCGGCCCTTGTGGGGCGAACCGAATTCACCATGGAACGGAGCATCTGCGTGGCAATGATCACAGGCTTCCCCATGGCATTGGCTCTCCTGACCAGCATCTTCTGAATACCGGGAACACTTTCCAGGGGAATCTCCACGCCCAGATCGCCCCGGGCCACCATGATCCCGTCGGCCGCGGCCATAATGCCTTCTATATTGTCCAACGCCTCATGTTTCTCAATCTTTGCGATAACCGGCGTATCTTTTCCCTGTTCTTTGATGATCTCTTTCACCTCGGAAATATCTTCTGCTCTCCGCACAAAGGAAAGTGCCACATAATCCACATCATGTTCCAGGCCAAAGCGGAGATCTTCCTTGTCTTTCTCGGTGACAGCATCCGCTCTTATGCTTCCTGTGGGGAGATTAATTCCCTTATGCGAAGTGAGAATGCCGCCTGTGATCACCTCGCAGTAAATCTCCGTCGGGTCTGTCTTTTTCACAACCAGTTCCATCATGCCGTCAGCAAGAAGAATCCTGTCCCCTGTCCTGACCTCCAGAGGAAGTGCTGAATAAGACACGGAAACCCGCTCCTGAGAGCATTCAGCAGATTCGCTGCTTAAAACAAACGGCTGTCCCGGCTCAAGGCGTATGCCCGAACCACCGATCTCGCCCACCCTGATCTTAGGACCGCAAAGGTCCTGCAAAATGGCAACCGGCCTGCCCAATTCCTCGGAAGTTGACCGGATGATATTGATTTTTTCCTGATGCTCCTTGTGAGTGCCGTGAGAAAAATTCAGCCTGGCCACGTTCATGCCATCAAGAATAAGTTCCCTGATCACTTCCGGAGAACCGCTTGAAGGCCCGATGGTGCATACTATCTTAGTTTTCGGCATAATGTCTTTATCCTTTGAAGAAATAATATGAGTGTAATCAAAATGGGAAAAAGTTTATAAGGTGGGTTGCGGTTTCATTTTTTACTGCGTAAAAAATCGAAATCCTCCACCCACCCTACAAGCTACTGCAAGCTGCAAACCGGAATTTGGCAATCCCGGTCGAGCCACTCCGGAATTATGGCTTAAAAGCCTTGAACAGCGACGCGTCCATGACAGCCTCGTAGCCGATCAGTTGGGCAACCACGTTGTTGTCGGGGTCGAGAAATGTAAAATCTCCCTTCATTTTATGCTCGGCGGTTTCTCTGATCTCAAGGACCGCGGTAACGCCTTCGGAGGGGAAGCGGTTCTGATACTGACGATACGAAGCACCGTACCCGGGCAGCGAGACAACGCCCTTCTCTTCAAAGCACCATATAATTGCCATCTGAAATGCGGAGTCAAGAACCAGCGGATCCCCTATCCAGTTGCTTCTCAGTGGGTCAGCCATCCACTTCTCAGGCGAAGGTGCGGAAGAAACTTTCGCCACCATTCCGCAGGATGAACAACTGAGGATTTCCTTTATGCCTCGGAGTTCAATACCGTGAAAGAGAATTTTCTCGTAAACCTCATCAATACTTCTGAAATAGGCTTGGGAAGTAATATCCTCGGACATGCTGAACAAAGGGGCCTGAGCCAGAGTATCCGTCAGAATTGCTTTTGCCCTCAAGTGAATAACCTCTTTCCCATCCTTCATTCCATTCCTGATTTCAACATCAACTTCATAAACAGCCCCTTTTTTTCTCGCTTTGCCTGCCAGAAGGCGGACCAATTTTTTCTCATCTGTCAGTTTGATTCCGCTCAGGAGCCGGATATCATCCAGACCGTGGAGGAAAAGCCCCGGATTCTCGTGCAGTGCGCCGTGACCGAGCCACTCTGTCATCAGCGCAAAAGGAACCACAGGTCTGCCCCCCAGAATATGCGCCCCGAGAATCGGATAGCGATCAACATCCAACTCACGTTTGAAAGTAAGTGAAAGCTTATCTTTTCCCAAAGGCTGCGGACTGTCCTCGGTCCTCTCGCCTCTCGACCCTGACCACGCTCCAATAGCCGATCCTGCGCCAATAACTATTTCCACCGGACAGCTTTTATCTCCCATCATCTCATACAGCATACAGGATGCGCCCTGATCCTCGGGAATCAGTTCTATTCCTTTCCGCTCAAATTCCCGTTTCAGAGCAGGAGACACCATTCCCCCGTCCCACGGGCCCCAGTTGATGGAAGTGACTCTGCAATTCGGCCGCATCACGCATTCCTGCTGTGCGACCTTGTTCAGCACCTCATTGGCCATGGCATAATCCACTTGTCCTTTATTTCCCATTCGGGCACTTACGGAGGAGAAAAGTACAATGTATCTGAGGTCGTCATGTTTTGTCGCTTCAAGCAGCACGCTCAGCCCTTTGACTTTGGTGTCAAACACCCTCTCAAACTGCTCCGGCGTTTTATCAATAATCAGGCGATCTTCCAACATGCCTGCTCCGTGAATGATGGCTTTCACAGGCCCATGAGCAGACCGGACCTCATCCAGAACTGAATTCATTCTTTCCGCGTCACGAACATCAGCCGAGTAGTACAGCACCGTTGCCCCGGTCATTTTCAGTTGATCCAGGTTTCTTGTGATTTCACGGTTCGCCATACACTTTCTGAATGTTTCCTGGAGTTGCATTGGCGATACATGATTGCCGCTGAATTCATTTTTAAGGATGGCCTTCCTGACAGCGGCCTCGTCTTCCGCAGATGCCAGCCATTCCGGTTCCGGCCGGGGCAACGGTGATCGCCCCAGAAGAACAAGTGTGGGTTTGACATGATCTGCAAGCGCATAAGCCGCGGCAGCGGTTACGCCTCTTGCGCCGCCGGTAATCACGACGACATCGCCCGGATCAAGAGCTATCTTTCCCTGAGGATATGGCGAAGATTCAAGCTCAAAGAGGAATCGCCTGTTCTGCTCCAGTCCGATCTCCACAGGCCCAGAGTGAACAAGTTCCGTGACAACAGTCTTTGCAACCGCTTTATTTTCTTTCCAGCCCGGCGCAATGTCTATGGCGTGGCAGCAGACATATTCCCATTCAATGGCAGCCGTCTTGGCAAGTCCGGCAAGCCCGCCCTGCAAAGGATTCTCAATGCCCCTGCCGTTAAAACCGAATGCGCCGTCCAGCCGGGTGACAGTTCCGAAAATGGCCCCTCCTGCTTTGGCAGACTCAAGAATATCCTGTGCAACATGACGCGTCAGCTTGAAAGCATCTTTTAGGCCGAAAGCCGGATTCGAGAGGATGATCAGTCCCCCTGCCGGAGGTAAATCCTTATCCTTTAATACGACATCGGGTGAAACAAGAACGGCATCCATAAGAATTGATCTGAATTCCTCAACAACCGCCTCTCCGAGACCGGTTCCGTCATCTGTGACTAACACTTTACGGCCACTTGGAATCAATACCTGCTCACCCGCTTCAAAAGGCGCTTCAACAATGGATACAACTTTTCTCTCAACATTGCCCGTTATTTTGAGTTCCGAGCTTCCAGCTTGCGCTTCCGTGTTTGCGCTTCCGTATTCCGAGCTTGCGTTTCCGTGTTCCGAGTCTCCCACAAGATATTCGGCGATCTGTCCGAGCGTTTTCAGAGTCCCCATAATCTCAGGAGAAACCGATGGTAAGTCCGGCATTCGCTCCTCAAGTGTGGAAAGGATCTCCACCCTTTTGATAGAGTCAATTCCCAGGTCCGCCTCAATATTCATGTCCATAGAGAGCATTTCCGTGGGATACCCTGTGAGTTGGCTGACCACCTCCAGCATGGCCTCCTCTATTTCTTTCCGCTCTATATCGGAACTTGCCATCTCAGACTCGGAAGCCGTTTCAAGTTCCGAGTTTCCAGTTTCAAGTTTCAAGTTTCCCACAAGATATTCGGCGATCTGCCCGAGGGTCTTCAGAGTCCCCATAATTTCAGGAGAAATCGTCGGTAAACCCGGCATTCTCTCCTCAAGCGTGGAAAGGATCTCCACCCGTTTGATGGAGTCAATCCCCAGATCCGCCTCAATATCCATGTCCATAGACAGCATTCCCGTGGGATAGCCTGTCAACTGACTGACAACATCCAACAGCATCGCCTCTGTTTTCTTCTGACCATTATCTGATGGCTGAATGTCTTCCCTGACACGCGGGAGAACAGGCTTTTCAGTGGAGACTTCCGCTGCCTTTTCTCTGATTTCTCCCCCGACACCTGGCTCCGATATTTCGGTTCTTACAGGTTCAGGTATTCTCTCTCCGACTTGCCTGTGCTCCTGTATGTGTTCTTCTTCATTTCCAAGCCTGGGCATATCCCCGGATTCCAGAACGGAGGCAAAACCGGGCATTTCATTCCTCACAACTCCGATATCTGATCTGGGAGCGACTTTGATTCCCATGGAAACTTCAGTCAGGCGCTGAGTATTCTCCATCATCTGACGGAGCGTTCTGCTGGCCTCGGTCTGGGTCTCCAAAAATTTTTTATGTGTTTCAGCTGTCTGCATCTGAAGGGCCTGCATTGACTTCAATCCTTCCTGTACGGCCCTGAAAGCGTCCGCGACAAAAGGAGATGCCTGCCCCTGATTCAGATATGGAGCCTGCCTCCGAGTCTGAGGATCGGGAAATTGTTTTTGACTGATTGTATCCATGGCCTTTCTGTTTTCAACTATAGGTTTACGGGGTTGATGTCTCATGGCTGAAGTCTTGCGGCTCGCAGCCTTTTGTCTCGGGGTATCCGGGATATGAGATTTGAGCGATGATCCGCGTGAGGCGACTGCATTGCCTGAGCATTTCCCATGGCCGCCTGATCCATCTGAAGAACATTTCTCTGAAGTGCCCTTCGATGCTGACGTTTTCTTCAATTTTTTCGGTTTTGATTCTGAGCGATAGTTCGCACCTGAAATGAGGACGCTCATCCGCTGTTTTTTGGGTTCCGCAGGATGCTCCCATTTATCCAGATCAACAGGATATCCCAGGGATGCAAGATGCGAAAGCGTTTTTGCCAGATCAGCAATTCCGAATTCCCTGCCCGAAGAACTGTCAATGGAAAAAGCTCTAATATCCCGGCCCTTGAGAATGGCTTTTACAAGGCTGGTGAGAACGGACTTAGGCCCGACTTCCAAAAATGTACGGATGCCTGAATCGTACAGATTCTCAATTTGGCTCACAAAATCCACAGGGCATAAAATCTGCCCACCCAACAACTGCCTCGCACTGTCAGGATCAGTCGGATAGGCGTTGCCCGTTGTATTGGAGAAGACAGGAATGTCCGTGGGTGCGATACGGACTTTTTGAAGCGTCTCCATGAAAGGTTCCTGAGCATCTTTTACCAGACTGCTGTGAAAGGCCGCGGCGACTGGCAGCTTTATTCCCCGCAGTTTCTTCTGCCTGCAAATCTTTTCAGCCCGGTCAATGGCCTCGGTTGTGCCGGACAGCACTCCCTGATTCGGGCTGTTCCGGTTTGCGAGAATAACATCGAGTTTTTCCTCGGCAATTAAGGCATCTATTTTGTCAAGCGGTGCCTTGACCGCCAGCATGGAACCGCTGTCCTGATTTTTGTTCCGACCTGCCGCGGCCATAAAATGGCCCCTGGCTATGGAAAGATGAAGCAGCGTGTCCCTGTCTATCCAACCCGCGGCATAAAGGGCGGTCAGTTCGCCGTAGCTGTGTCCGCATGTCGCATCCGGTTTAAGGCCGAATCTTTCAAGAATTTTCAGCATCGCCAGACTGATGACGCCAATGGCAGGCTGTGCAACATCCGTACTCCTTAACCGTTCCTCCTGAATCGCCTTTTCTTCTTTTGTCCGGGCAGGCCGCGGATAGATAAAATCCGTCAGCCGGCTGTTTCCGAAACTGGAGTTTGCGTTTGCGTTTTCCAACGCTTCAAAAGCCTCCGGAAAGGTGCAGACAAGGTCACGGCTCATATTGACATACTGGCTTCCCTGTCCCGGGAAAACAAATGCGATTTTACCCGGTTCTGATCCGGACTTCACCTTCTCATTCCCAAGCTCCGGTCTGGGAACGGAACCGTCCCATGAGATTTCCTGCTTATCTTTCCGGTATTCTTCAAGTACCAGATGGAAATTGCTTCCTCCGAAACCAAAGGAACTGACGCCGCACCGCCGGGGATGTTCTTTTTTGGAGAACCAGGGTCGGGTTTCTGTACTCAGATAGAAAGGGCTTTCCTCTATGCCCAAATTCGGGTCAGGTTCATCCGCTTTCAATGTGGGCGGGAATATTTTATGGTAAAGGGAAAGCACAGACTTGATCAGACCTGCCGCGCCCGCGGCCGCCTTGGTGTGTCCGATCATGGACTTCACCGAACCCAGCGCACACCAGTTGTCACTTGTGGAAGAACAACTGTCATCGTTGCTGGCTGATAACGGATGCGTGAACACGGATTTCAGCGCCTGATATTCCACCATGTCCCCGACCTTTGTGCCAGTTCCGTGCGCCTCAATGAGTTCAACAGTGCTCAGGGCAATATCCGCGTTCTTGTATGCCATGCGAAGGGCTTTGACCTGTCCTTCGGGCCTCGGGGCGTAGATGCTCTGTGATTTGCCGTCACTGGAAGTTCCGAGGGACTTTATCACAGCATAAATCCTGTCACCGTCTTTTTCCGCATCTTCAAGCCGTTTTAAGACCACCATGCCGATGCCTTCGCCCAGAACTGTTCCGTCCGCATCTTTTGAGAACGGTCGGATGTCTCCTGTGGGAGAAAGGATAAGCGTCTTGGAAAAGCAGGTATGCATGAAGATATCGTTGAGTGCGTCCACGCCTCCGGTAATAACCATCTCGGCGCGTCCGGTAACAAGCTCCATGAGAGCAAGGTGGATCGCACTCATGGAACTGGCGCATGCCGCGTCCACAACACAGTTTGTGCCTCCGAAATCAAGACGGTTGCAGATTCTTCCGGCCACCACATTCCCCAGGAGGCCCGGGAACGAGTTCTCCTGCCATGAGACATAAGAGTCAGATATGCGCTCTATAACATCTTCGGCCTGTTCAGGAGAAACGCCTGCATCATGAAGCGCTCTGCGCCATTTGGGATGTCCGAGCCTTGCGCCCAGCGGGATAACAAGCTCCTGAGTTCCGGTTACACCGAGAATGACGCTGGCTTTGTCCCGGTTAAAATTCCGCCCATCTCCGTACCCGGAATCTTCCAACGCCATTTTTGCGGCAACCAGTCCCATAAGCTGGGAGGTGTCCGTGGCTTCGAGGGATGTCGGGGGAATCCCGAATTCCGAAGGATCAAACGAGATCGGAGAAAGAAATCCCCCCCGTTTGCAATAGACATGATCCGGTGTTTTGGGATCTTCGTTAAAATAATCTTCCGGCAGCCAATGGGTTTCCGGAACGTCGGTGATTGCGTCGGCACCGCGGAAAAGCAGTCGCCAGTATTCCTTCAGGCCTGAGGCTTTCGGAAAAAAACATGACATTCCGATAATGGCTACGGGTATATTCTGTTTCATTTCTTTGTTGTCTGGTTTCATTAGGTTTGCTTATGCTGAACATATTTCAGTATTTATAATTGTTAAACTTTCTCAAGAGACAGGTTTCAGGTTTGATGCTTAAAACCTGAAATTTAAAATTTAAAACCTTTATGACTGGTCGTATATCGCTTCTGAACCTGAGAAAGTCAGCCCTTCTTCTTTTCAGCGGATCGGAACACAAAGTCCAGTTCTGCCAGACACTGGTCCCATCCCTCCCCAAAATCGTTCTTCTTTGCCTCAACCGCGATAAGCAGCGGTGATTCCAGAACGGTCTTGCCGAGAGGCGATCTGGTGGCAATGATATAATCAGGTATGCCGGTGAGATCATCATCGTAAGAAATACGCTTCTGAGCCCATAGCAAATATGTCTGACGATAATTTTTCCAAACCTCTCTCAGTATGGGGAAAATAATTATTTCGGAGCGGGATCCCTCGGAAACGTATATGTCAATATGTTCCCTGCTGATCTCAAATTCCTCGGCAAAAGCTGCCGGCGGTTCAATACGCTGGGCAGCGATAAAATTTGCCTCCTCATATCTGATCGTATATCGCTTCTGAACCTGAGAAATATTTTTGTAATCACTGAAAGCCATAATAAAGACCTCCTGCTTCTGGCAGTGAGAAGGGACATTCTGTTTTTTCAGACTGCTTTCAGGCATGGCCGGATACTTATCTGCAAAGCTGTCATATTTGCAATACAGTTTGGCAGCGCGGAACGGAAACATGGTTCCGTGTTTCAGCACTTGCACTTTTACCTCTGTTCCGTTTCAGATTCCGGATATCCACCAGCCTGAAGCTGTTTTTTAAATACAATGTTTGTGATTTCTGTAACTTTTCTGGGTAAATAATAAATATATGGCAAAATTTACCGAGCCTCTGCCTCTGTAAAAAGGAAAATTACGGCGACTCTTTTCCCTTATTCTGTAAAGAGACAGAAGAAATTTTAATTCCCCAATGAGCATGGTCCGATAATTTAAGCAAGGCAACAAACCGACAATTTAAAATTTTGTAGTTTAAACAAAATTGAATGATGTGTCAAGAAAGAAGTCAGCCCCTCAGATTGCAGACAGTTCAAAAGCCCTTAGGTTCAACCTTGACATTCATCAGTTCGTAGTTCCACCTTCAGGCTTCTTATCATGTTTCATTTTGGTTACACTCAATTAATTTGAGCAGGTTGCGGACAGCCTTTCAACTTTTCGCTTTCAACGGTTGGCTGTCAAGTTGCAAATTACGATTGAATAAACTGAATTTAAATGATAGCATAAGAAAATGATCAGTAAAACAATTTTGCAAGTTGTCTGTGCCAGGCAATTCCAAAATAAAATAGTATCAGTGATTTCAGCACGTTAAAAGAGATTATGACTGACAGGCAATGAAATTGAAACTTGAAAAACAGGAAAGAGAGTCTTATATTAATTACAGCATTTCTTTTGTTTTGCGGTAAACAGAATTTCCGAAATCTGCAAACTTCGGAAATCCGAATTCGGAAATTTATGTTCGGGTGCTTTAAATTTTAATTACAGATAAGGAGACAAAAACCATAATGAATAAAAAATCTTTCTTTTCCATTCTTCTGATATTCAACATCTGCCTTTTCCCCCTCCCTGCTTTTGAAAGGGCCGGAGCCACACAGGAAACAGCAGACCAACTGATTGAAAACGGGAAGGAATTCTACGACAAAGGTGATTTTGAACACGCGGCCCTGAGTTGGGGAAAAGCCATGCATAAGGTGAATGCCGAAAAAGACCCGGGTATATATTTGGATGCTGCAACGAATTTGGCCAATGCCTATCAGGCTTTGGGATATCACCAGAGAGCACTGTCAGCCCTGCACGAGGCCCTGCCTGTTGTTGAGAAAAGCGGGGACCGGCACCGGAACGTCCTGTTTTTCAGCAGCCTGGGGGATATCAATCTTTCCCTCGGAAATACAGGGGATGCGGTCACATACCTGCTGAAAGGCTTTGAAGAAGCGTCTATGGCTGAAAACCCGCGTGTTTTGGCAACCATGCTGAACAACGTGGGAAACGGTCTTGCCGCAGACGGAGATTATCCTACAGCAACGGTGCTTTATGAGCAATGTCTTGAACTGATCAAAGATTCGGAAGCAGATGCGGATATGAAATCAAAGGTCCTGCTGAATCTGCTTCGTCTTGAATATTATAAAGAGAATTATGAAAAACTTGCTGATCTGCTGGATGTTGTTCTGCTGGAGATCGGAAGCGCTTATGATTCCTTTGCCAAAGCCTCGGATATGATTTCTCTGAGTGTGCTTACCCGGAAGATTCAGAAGAAACTCGGGCAGCCGGACGAAGCTCTCACTTATACTGCATATCTGGCACTGGATGAAGCAAGACGGATTGCCGAAGATATGCAGGACCCTCGTATCACATCTTATGCTTACGGCTATCTTGGGCAGTTGTACGAGGACAAAAACCGCTATTCAGATGCCATAAAACTGACCCGGCAGGCCATATTTTCTGCCCAGCAGGGACATTATCCCGGAATATTATATCTCTGGCAGTGGCAGATGGGAAGGCTGTTTAAGGCCGAAGGCGACACGGAAAAAGCCATTGAGGCATATCAGAATGCAGTGACAACACTGAACCCCATCCGTCAGGTATTGTTCAGGGGACACCGCAGCAGGCAGGATTCTTTTAATGAAAGTGTAAAGCCTGTTTATCTGGGGCTTACGGATCTGCTGCTGAAGCAGGCCGAAACAATACAGGATGAGGAGGCCCGGAAAAGAAAGCTGATAGAAGCCAGAGATACCATGGAGATGTTAAAAACAGCTGAACTGGAAGATTTCTTTGCAGATGAATGCGTGACAGCCATGAAGACTCAGAAAACCACACTGGAGCGCACCCCTCCTCAGACCGCTGTGTTATATCCGATCATGTTGCCGGATTATCTTGCTTTGTTGCTGATCCTTCCGGACGGTATAAAATACGTCCGCGTTCCGGTTCCCTGGGAAAAGATCAGGGATACTGTGACAGAATACCGCAAGCTTCTGCAAAACCGGGCGAATAATCGTTTCCTTTACAAATCACAGCAGCTTTCTGAGTGGATCATACGCCCTCTGGAAGCTGAACTGGCGGCTCAGAAAATCCATACGCTGCTTGTGGCGCCGGACGGGCCGCTTCGTTTAATCCCGTTTTCCACTTTGCATGATGGAGAGCATTTCCTGATTGAAAAATATGCCGTCGGAACCATCCCGGCTATCAGTCTCACCAATCTGGAGCCGTTTGACAAAGAAAATTTCAATATTCTCATAGGAGGGCTTTCCGAGGGCAGGCAGGGGTTTTCGCCTTTGCCCAGTGTGAAGGCTGAATTGCGTGATATCCGTAAGATTATGGATGCCAAGGTGGTGATTCAGGATAAAGACTACACGATTGATAATCTGACCCATGAATTTAAGAGTGATGCTTATTCCATCCTGCATATTGCCACGCACGGTGTTTTTGGCGGTACGCCGGATCAGAGTTTTCTGCTGGCTTATGAGGAAAAACTGACCATGGACAGGTTGGAGAATCTTATCAGTCTCAGCAAATTCCGGGAGAAAAAGGTCGAATTGCTGACTTTGAGCGCGTGTCAGACTGCGTTGGGGAACGAGCGTGCCGCGCTCGGTCTTGCAGGTGTTGCTGTCAAGGCTGGCGTGAAGGGTGTCATTGCGACCTTGTGGTTTGTTGACGATGAGGCAACTTCTGTGGCGATCAGGGAATTTTATCGGCAACTCAGGAAACCGGGGCTTTCAAAGGCCCAGGCCATGCAGAATGTCCAGAAGAAACTGATTTCTCAAAGGCGTTACTGGCATCCTTTATATTGGGGGCCGTTTTTGGTGATTGGCAATTGGTTGTAGCAATAAAAAGTTGAAAGTTGAAAGTTGAAACTGACTCTGTAAATGGCTGATTAACTTTCCACTTTTCACTGACTAAGAAAGGAGGTTTTTATGACATCCGAATATTTTTCAAAAGGCTGTGGCGTTTTTTTCCCACTGATGTCGGTTTCGTTCCTGCTGTTTGCAGTCTGTCTGTCACCGGCAACTGCAATGCAGGAAGGGCAACCCTTATCAGTAACCAAAGGCATGCCGGTTTATAATCCTCCGGCAAAGGATGCTGAAATACGCAGAAGAGAGGGAGGCGACACAGGCAGCACAAGCCGGGGCCTGAGCAGAGGTCTCAGCCGGGGCCTGAGCAGAGGTCT
>JAOZLU010000745.1 GCA_029934695.1 Desulfobacterales bacterium
ACCCGGGGCACAAAGCTCAGACCTGCACGGTTCGGCCGGATCTGTCTGAGGGCAGGTGCGGGAGCCTCCCCTGAATCCGTTATACAAAGCAGCCATGAAATTTTTTTTATCCCTGACCGACCGCAAAAAGCCAAATTTTTCAGAAGATGATTTTAATGGTGAAATAAAAGTCTTTTGTCAATAATCGTTTGACTTTTGGAATGATTCATATTAAAAAATCTGTTTATATTCTGAATGTCAGACGCTTTGTTACTGTCAAAGCGCGGATAAAAGGATTAACATTCTGTAATCATTGATTAAATTTTCAACCTAGCACCATTGATGTTCAGGGGGGATAATGAAACTCAAAATGTGCCTACCTCGGCTTCCAGCAGAGTTTTTACTGTTGGAAGCTTCAAAATGTCGGTTTGATGAAGTCCAACTGTACGGTTAATTTCCACTCCAAAAAATTACGGGAAGGAGGTCTTAATGAAAAAACAGCTTGTTAATTATGAAACTCTTCTTAAAGTGACCAAAGCTATCTCCCACTCCAAGGACCCCGAAGAAGTTGTCCTGCTGACGGTGGATAGCATCAAAACCGCTCTGGATGTCAAAGGATGTGCTGTATTTCTTATCAACCGCAAAACCGATGAACTGGAACTGGCAGCGTCTTATGGTCTGAGCGATGAATATCTTGACAAAGGCCCTGTCAGCGCTTTGAAATCCATTGCCCAGTCTTTGGAGGATGGGCCGGTGGCGATCTACGATACCTCTGATGATCCCCGGCTCCAGTATCCTGATGCTGTAAAAAAAGAAGGGATCGCTTCCATCCTGTCTGTGCCGATTGTTGCCGGCGGCAATCTGACGGGGGCCATGCGTATATATACTGCCGAACCTTGGGAATTCACGCTGGAAGATGTGAATTTTGTCCAGGCCATGGCTCAGATGACAGGAATGGCTCTGGAAATGGCCAGGCACTACAAAGGACTCAAGGACAGTATTGAGATACTGAAGACGATGCGGGATCCCAAGTTCCTGACTTCCAAGAAAAGAACGCCTTATGAGGGGGTTCCCGTGAGTGTTCCTGAGAGCGAAGTCGACAAAAAAGAGTAAACGTCATTTATATGTGACATTGACTGTGTGAATTTACTGGTTTAGGTTTTAAGTTTTAAGTTTTAAGTTTTAAATTTTAAGTAAAAACAGTATCTTAACTTTCATTATTTGTTGTGATTAATTTAAAACCTAAAACCTAAAACCTTCATTTGAATTACGTTAAGGAGGCAAAAAAAATATGACTGACAACGTAGTGGTTGTTTTATCCTGTGGTACGGATAATCCGAACCGGGCAACGCGAGCCTTTTTTTTCGCAATGGTGGCGCGTAAGGAAGGTAAAAACACAACCCTGTTTTTGCTGGATGAGGCGGTTTATCTTGCAAAGAAAGGGATTATGGACAATATGCGGGCCGCAACCGGAGACAATGCCGATGATCACCTGACATACCTCCAGGCAAATGAGGTTCCGATGCTTGTATGTACGCCATGTGCAAAGTCAAGGATGGTTTCGGAAGATGATCTGATAGAAGGTGCCAGGATGGCCACCGGGGGCGAACTCATAAAATTGTCCTGCGATGCAGCCGTTATAAGTTTGTGATGTCTGTTGTCAGTGGCCGTTGTCCGCTGGGCAATGATTCAGCGGCGACCGGAAACCGGCTTGACAACCAGCAAAAGGAGATTTCAATCAAACATGCCTGATAAGAATGTTCTTGTATTAGGTGGAGGGGTAGCCGGTCTTTCGGCTGCTCTTGAACTGGCGCGTCTTGGAATCGGCGTTGATCTTGTGGAAAAGACGAGTTTTCTGGGAGGCCATGCCATACAGTTTTCATGCAAAGCCACAGACAAATGTGTGAAGTGCGGCGCATGTGTTGCGGAAGAAAAACTTGAAGATGTGGTTCGGCATTCAAATATCAAACTTTTACCGGGCAGTCATGTAAAGAAGGTAACAAAAAAAGCCGACCGATTCTCCGTAACCCTTCAAAAAACCCCGGAGTATATCACCCCTCAGAAATGTACCGGATGCGGTGTCTGCTTTGAAAAATGTCCATCGGAGGGTGCAATTATCCGGGGGTTTTCAAAAAGCAATGTTCCTTTCTATGCAGTTTGTGAGGGAAAATGCCTTTTTGTAAAAGACAAAAGTTGCAATTTATGCCAGGAAATATGTCCTGAAAATGCGATCACTCTTGACAAAAAGAGCTGTTCATATTCCTGCGAAACAGATGCAATCATCGTCGCCACCGGGTTCAAAGCCTTCAGCCCTGAAAGCAAACCTTACGGATATGACATATTTGACAATGTTATCACCAATCTGGAAATGGAACGGATGCTGAGACAGCAAAGCATTGCATCCAGACCCTCGGACGGCAAGGAAGCAAAAAAGGTCGCATTTATTCAATGCGTGGGAAGCAGGGATGCAAAGCTGAAGCATTTGTGGTGTTCCAAAGTATGTTGCGGCTCGGCCCTGCGAATGGCGAGACTTATAAAGATGAGACAGCCCGAAACCGACATTGCTTTTTTCTATATTGATGTGCAGACCTTTGGCAGGGATTTTCAGAATTTTTATGAAAATGTTCAAAATGATGTACGCATGATACGAGCCATACCCGGGGATATTTTCAAGACAGGAGATGACCGGTTACGGGTAAATTTCTTTGACAACACCGCACAGGACAGCATTGAAGAATGCTTTGACATTGTTGTTCTTTCCATAGGGCTTGGGCCCGGAGAAGACACGGAAGAACTGGCTGAACTGCTGAATTTGGAGATCGCCGGCTCCGGTTTTATCAGTGCTTCTGAAGACGGCATCTTTACGGCAGGCACGGCCCAGAGGCCGATGAGCATTGCAGAGACCGTTGCGGATGCAGGCAAGGCAGCGTGGGACACCTTTAAATATTTGGGGATTCCTCAATAGTGAAAAGTTCAAAATGAAAAGTCTCTCCGGCTTTCAGCTTTTCACTTTTTACTTTCAACTTTTGTTTACACTCAAATCATAAATATCCAAATTTTCTGAATCCATTCAGAAATATAGCCTCATGCCAATACCGTTCGGCACAATATTTGCATACACGGATGAAGAGTCCCGGCACACC
>JAOZLU010000162.1:0-4891 GCA_029934695.1 Desulfobacterales bacterium
CCGGGAGGAACTGCGGCAGTTGAAGCCGGTGAAAGCGGCGGCGGATGAGGCGGAGAAGCAGTTAAACAACTATCAGCAGACGCTCACGGAGCACTACGGAGACATCCTGCGGCTGCGAACCTACACAGTGGTTGCCGTGGGGTATGATCGGCTGGTGTGGCAGTGATTTAAAACTGACTCAGGGCTATATCCTCAGACGGCTGATCCTGATTTACATTCGGAAGACCTGCGAGGTTTTTAAAACCTCGCAGGTCTTCAAAAGATTAATGTAAGAGTTGTTGTTTGTGCGGATATCGCATCTCAGGCAGAGCCTGGGAACGAGTAGAACCTTTCTGGTTCTAATGATTTTTGTGGTTTCCGATATGAACCGCAGATAAACACAGATAAACGCAGATGAACACATACGGCCTGTGAGCCGGTCAGAGTGCGGGAGCATCAGCGTTTATCTGCGGTTTGCAAGGATCAGTCCTATGCAACCACAAAATCCGTTAGAATCAGGAACCTTTAACCCTTTAAAACGGAGAATATGATGAAACGAATTTTTTTCGGTGTTGTGATGATTGTGCTGACTTTAAACGGCATGGCGTATGGGAGAACCTACAAGATTGCTGTCACGCCCTGGGTAGGTTGGTCATCTGCCAGTGTTGCGGAGACCAGAGGGTTTTGGAAAGAACAGGGTATTAATGTGAGAGTTGTTGTCTGTGCGGATAATATCGCATCTCAGAGTCTTTTCAGAAAAAAGCGGGTTGACATGATATTTGACATGATCGGCTCTGCTGTCGGAATGTACATGCGGGGCATTCCGGTCACCATTATTGCGGAAACAGACTGGTCTCACGGCGGTGATAAAATTATTTGCAGGAAAGGCACTGATATGGCCAAGCTTAAAGGTATGAATGTCGGTGTCTATCTTAACCAGGCACCGGTGACTTATTTTCTGAATCAGTATCTGTCAACAGTCGGTCTTAAACTCTCAGATGTCCGGATTGTCGAAATGGAAACGAAAGCCTTGGCAGATCACTTCATTCGTGAACGATTCAGGTGCATTGTCTGTTATGATCCCGATGCGATTCGTGCGGAACAGGACGGTTCCGGGAATGTGGTCGCCACCAGTGCGACTTATGAGGGATGTATCCCGGAAGGTATTATTGCCACGGAAAGTGTCCTGAAAGATATTCCCCGGGAAGACCTCATCAGGATATTTAAGGGATGGATCAGAGCTGTCAGGTGGAGCCGTGAAAAAACGAATTGGAAGGAATACACCGAAATTCTCAACAACTTCACTTTCAAGTGTGTAGCCCCGTATTCTGAAAAAAAACTGAAAAGAATGCTTGACGCTGTAAGCATTCACGACGTAAAGATACTGGCGGAACGGAATCATGACCGCGGAGGGCTTATAACCTATCTTAATGGCCTCAAAGTGTTTCTGAAAGAGAATAAGATACTCAGGAAGGACTTTGACCCGAATGAGATATTTGACAACAAGGTTATTATGGAAGTGCTGGAAGAAATGAAAGGTGGAAAGTAAAAAGTGAAAGATGGAAAGTGAGAAATCAAAATTTCTCACTTTCCACTTTAAACGGAGGTGCCATGAAATTCAAATCTTTACATGTGAAATTGGTGGTTGTTTTCGGTATGTGCCTGCTGTCAGTTATCGGGGTACTTATGATATATGGTGTTGTCTCCGGTAAAAAGACACAGACTTTTATGCTGGACTCAATAACGGCATCTGCCACTGATGCTGCAAAAAAACAGATCCTCGCAAATGCCCGTGCAGCAGGGCTTGAAATCAAAGCAGAGCTTGAAGTGGCCTTGGATTCAGCCCGAATTTTGGCTGACGTACTTTCCGGGATCAGGGACAAAGACATAAATCTGAAGATTGACAGGGATCGGATCAACGGAATTCTGAGGGGAGCACTAACCAGGAACGAATCATTTGTGGGCATCGGCAATGCCTGGGAGCCCAACGCGCTGGATGGATTGGACGATATTTTCAGCGGAACTGAGGATCATGATCAGACAGGACGTTTCATTCCCTACTGGAGCCGTGGGGAAGACGGGAAGATCAGCCTTGCACCGCTGGTGGATTATGAAAGCACCAAAAAGCACGAGAATGGTATTCGCAAGGGAGAATACTATCTTCGTGTCCGGGAACGTAAAAGTGAGTGTGCGATTGATCCGTATCCGTATCCTGTTCAGGGCAAGATTGTCCAGATGACCACGCTGGTTGCTCCCATTATTTCGGATGACATATTTTACGGTACGATCGGTATAGATCTGCGCCTGAATTTTATCCAATCCCTGGTGAATAATATGAATAAAGAACTCTATTCAGGCTCGGGCAGAACTGCCGTTATAACTCATAACGGAATTCTGGCAGCGATAAGTGACAAACCTGAGCTTGCAGGTAAACATCTGAAACACTGGATGCCGGAGGACTGGCAGGAAGATATGGAATTGGTGAAACAAGGAAAGGAAGCAATTTCTTTCCTTCATAACAATATAGAGGTGTCTGTCCCGCTGTTCATCGGGAAAACAGGAAAACCATGGGCCGTGATTATCGAAGTTCCGCGAGATGCGGTGCTGACTGACGCTAAAGATTTGGCACTAAACATGAAAAAGCGCGGCACATATCATCTCATATTCCAGATCGGGGCAGGCCTTCTTGTTTCCATTGTTGCTTTTCTGATTATCTGGCTTGTTTCAAAGGGAATTGCCAAACCCCTGATAAAAGGCGTTGATTTTGCGGTGGCCGTGGCGGGCGGAGATCTTACAGCGGATATGGATGTTAAGGAAAAAGATGAGATCGGGGTACTCGCTAACGCATTAAACAAAATGGCATCAAGACTTCGGAATATTATGAAGGAGCTTTCAGATACAACTGACAGCCTCTCATATTCATCCGGGGAATTGTCATCTGTTTCAACAGAGATGGCTTCATCTGCCGAAGAAATGAGTGTCCGGGCCGATACCGTTGCCACAGCATCCGAACAGATAAGCACCAGTGTCGCGAATGTGGCATCTGCCACGGACCAGTCAAACACATCCGTGTTCAATATCGCGGCCATGACAGAAGAAATGTCCTCGACTTTCAGCAATGTGTCAGACCTGGCAAACAGGACTGCTGAAAATGTGAGGCGGATGGCCGGGGCAAGTGCGGAAATCTCATCTGAAATAAATGGCGTTGCCGTGTCCGTGGAGGAAATGACCTCCTCGCTGAACGAGGTTTCAAAAAATACAGAGCAGGCAAGACGCATATCACAGAACGCCAGTCAGCGTTCCAAAGATGTCAGGATGAAGATGGACGCACTGGTTTCCGCTTCGAGGCAGATCGGGAAAATTGTGGGGGTGATCAAGGATATTGCGGATCAGACAAATATGCTGGCACTGAATGCGGCAATCGAAGCCGCGGGAGCCGGAGAAGCCGGAAAGGGGTTTGCCGTGGTCGCGGCAGAAGTCAGGGAACTGGCAAAACAGTCCGCAGATGCGACAGATGAGATTGCCGGACAGATAGAACATATTCAGAAGAGAACCAGCGAGACAGTCGAGGCAATCGGGGAGATAACCGGGATAATAGGTGAAATTGCAGATATCAATGAGACGACAGCATCTTCGGTGGAGGAACAGACTGCCATTTCCAATGAGATTTCAAGGTCTGTGACAAACAGTGCCATGACGGTGAAGCGTGTTGCCGAGGACGTGGCTGAATCAGCAACTCTGGTCGGAGACATTGCCGGAGCAACGGATGAAGTATCAAAAACAGCATCTGATGTGGCAGGGAACGTGGATGAGCTGGCAAGGGGAGTGAAAGATGTTGCAGCGTCTTCAGGCGAGGCCGCACGGGGAGTAGGGGATATCTCGAAGAACATACAGGATATCAGCAAGGCATCAAAAAAAGCGGCTGCCGATGCGTCCCGGATAAACAGCTCGTCAGAGAAACTTTCTCAGATCGCTGCCGCTCTTTTGGAAATTGTGAAACGGTTTAAGGTTTAAGGAGATAAACAGCATCATCGGTGAGACTGCCGGCATCAATGATATGATCGCAGTTTCTGCGGAAGAGCAGACAGCAAGAGCTGACGAGATATCGGAATCTGTTGCCAGGTCCGCCGTGACAGTCAGAACTGTTGCGGAGAGTGCAAACGAATCAGCAGGTCTGGCAGGAGAGATTGCCAGGGCAACAGATGAGACCTCGAAAACTGCCGCTGAGATTGCACAAAATATTGATGAGCTGTCACACGGTGCCGAAGACGTTGCCCGCTCCTCTGATGAGGCAGCACGCGTGGTAAACGACATTTCCGAAAATATTCAGCGCATCAGTGCTACCTCAGAGCAGACTGCCACCGGCGCATCGCAAACCAGTGAGTCGTCAGAAGAGCTGGCTGAAATGGCTTCAATGCTTGCTCAGATTGTGCGTAGGTTCAAACTTGATGTTTGATGATGATATTCTGGTAAGGCGGAGCCTCTCAGAATCTGATTTCGTCAGCATCAACGCGTCGCTGATTGAAGAGACAAGAAATATGTTCGGATAAAAATACCTGACCCAAAAATTTATGTCTCATACAAAGGTGCAAAGATGAGTACAGAAAAATTTATGGTCAGGTACTTTATGAGGAATATATAGAGCTTTTAACATAAAGTTTGTCAGTTCCTGCCAGTGTAAACCGCCTAAAGGCGGAACTACGAACTGCCCTTTTCATATTTCACACATCACGTTGCAGGGAAGCAATCTCATCGGCGGCCAAGCCGGTGTATTTTATCACAGCCGCCGTGTCCAGACCACCGGACAGCATGGCCCGGGCAGCTTCGATGAACCGGTTTTCAGACTGCTCGGCCCGCTGCTTTTCCTTTTCGGCCCGCTGCTTTTCCTTTTCGGCCCGCTGCTTTTCCTTTT
>JAOZLU010000162.1:4991-7773 GCA_029934695.1 Desulfobacterales bacterium
CCGCTGCTTTTCCTTTTCGGCCCGCTGCTTTTCCTTTTCGGCCCGCTGCTTTTCCGAAACCAGCGATTTTTCAGCTTTCTCGGCACGTTTTTTTTCCAAGGCCAGCTCCTTCCTGACCTCCATGAAGGAGGGAAAGACGTAGTCCCGGTAAACCGGATCCTCGGCCAGTTCCTCCAGAGGCGGCTTCAGGTACAGGTCCGAGACCCGGAATTGGAAGCCGGGCAGTATCCCGGATCTGACGATGCCTCCTTTCCGGCTGATCTTCCGGTACTGTCCTTTCGCGTTCATCTGGTAGAATGCCGTCTCGATTTTTCTCGCGTCAAGAATATAATATTCCCTCACGCCGCCTCCCCGGTATTCCCCCTTTTTGGCAACCGTGTCCCGTTCCACCTCCTTCTTTGACGAATGGGACAGCGACTCGACGCAGAGGTCAAATATTCCCTTATATGTGCAGTCGTCGTCATCTATCTCGACAGGATTGTCATTCAGGATCACAGCCATATCCGGCCTGCGGATAACGACCTCCCCGGGAAGGTCCATCCGGAAACCGATCTCCTGACCGCTCATCCTGCCGGCCTGATGCGTCCGGACATAACAGCGCAGAATGTCGCAGAACCAATAATAAGTCTCACACCCCTTCTGATCCGACACCGGTCTCACCTCCAGATATCCGTTCTTCCATTCGTAAATAAAATCAGGGTCGTTGTAATATTTCTCCCAGTATTCCTCCTCGGTGACCGGCAGACCTTCATCTGATAGCCTGTCCCCGTCATCTTCCCATCGGCCCGGATATCCCTCCTGAGATACCTGGCCACTCCGGGACCGTGCCTGCAAAGTTCTCATGTCTCCTCCTTCCATGCCGGACGGGATTTGCAATCCCGTCCGCAATCTTTCGCCGATTGCCTGAAGCGCAAGGTTTTTCCTGTTCAGAACGCTCCCAACTGGCATGGTTTTATTTTTATGTTCATGGCTTCACATGCACCGCTGACAGTCATCTTCCGGACATTGACTCGGGAGGCGATTTCCCAGGCGATGTTGCATGGCAGCCGGTCATTCACCAGCGCGTCACGGATGGCATCTTTCAACTCCTGATTTACGTCATCTGCCGGTTTTACAATCTTTGATTCCGGCTGATATCCATACAGTCCCATCTGGCATTTCACCAATTTGAAATCCATCAGATCAGCGGTTTTGCCAACTTCAGCCGGCAATATTCCCAAATTTTTTGCAATCTCAAACGCGACAGGGCAGGGGAGTTTGTCATCTTTCACACGATTTGAAATTTCATTTTTAATTGATTCATCCGGTTTTGCATCCGGGCCGTGTTTTTCTGTAAATTTTTTGATTTTGTGGGCACTCATCATGTATTCCTTTCAATAAAGTTGTAAAAAAAAGTGAAAAGTTGAAAGTGACTCTGCAACCTTCCGGAATCATTAAATGGGATTAATAGATGCAGGGCATTCCCGCGGGATTTATCAATCCGTCGGGAGCGGTCAGAAATCTCCATCTGCTGATTTCATGAAAATTATATCGCAGTTTTTCAAAAAAAACAATTGCAAACTGCAACGCCCTATTTTATAAAGAAATGATAAATAAATTCCAAATAAATTCCAAATTTCAAATAAATTTCAAATAACAAATAACGAATATCCTATGAAACGAAAAGAGACTCGCAGAATCACCGTCGGAGATGTGAAGGTCGGCAACATGGCTCCTGTTGCTGTTCAGTCCATGACCAATACGTTTACCCAAGATGTGCCGGCCACCGTTTCACAGATAAAGCGTCTGGAAGAAGCCGGATGTGAGATTATCCGGGTAGCTGTTCCCGACGACGAGGCTGCCCAGGCCATATCTTCAATAAAAAAAAATATTTCAATTCCTCTGATTGCCGACATCCATTTTGATTATCGTCTGGCCATTGCTTCGGCCAGGGCAGGCGCGGACGGGCTGAGGTTCAATCCCGGAAATATCGGAAGTGAAAAAAAAGTGAAAGCGCTGGTTGACTGTGCAAAGGAATTTGATATTCCAATTCGGATCGGAGTGAATTCCGGGTCGCTTGAAAAAGATTTGCTGAAAAAATATGACGGCGCAACCCCGGAAGCAATGGTTGAAAGTGCGTTCCGGCATGTTGAATTGCTGACATCATTGGATTTTCATCAGATAAAGATTTCAATCAAAGCCTCGGATGTGCATCGTACTGTGGCAGCTTACAGGCTGCTTTCATCAAAGACTGATTTTCCGCTTCATCTCGGCGTGACAGAGGCAGGCGGGCTTTTTCCCGGAATTGTCAAATCTTCCCTGGGGATCGGGATGCTGCTTGCAGAAGGAATCGGGGACACGCTCCGTGTATCCCTGACCCGTGATCCGATTGAAGAGGTGCGGGTGGGATACGACATCCTGAAAGCTCTGGATATCCGGCGGCGAGGGCCTGAGATCATTTCCTGCCCGACCTGCGGCCGTTGCAAAATCAATCTGTTTGACATTGTGGAACAGGTTGAAAACGCACTGCTGTCGAATCCTTCAACCATCAAAATTGCGATCATGGGCTGCGTGGTCAATGGTCCTGGAGAGGCAAGGGAGGCGGATATTGGGATTGCGGGCGGCGACGGTGTCGGGATTCTGTTCAAAAAAGGAGAGGTGGTGAAGAAGTTTCCTGAGGAGAGGCTGGCTGAGGTGCTGCTGGAGGAGGTTGGGAAATATGAGAATCAAAAAAATAGAATATTATGACAAGGAATTAAACTGGCGACTTAATCCTGTTGATTTTTCTGAGCAAAATCTTGCG
>JAOZLU010000162.1:7873-10025 GCA_029934695.1 Desulfobacterales bacterium
CAAGGAATTAAACTGGCGACTTAATCCTGTTGATTTTTCTGAGCAAAATCTTGCGTTGCTGGTTCCAGTCATCATCCTTATATCATCAACAACATCGGGATGGAATACTGAAAAATCGTCACCCGAAAGGGACAGTAAAAGACGCAAAATCGTTCAATCTGGGAAACAAAACATGCCGCGTTCATGGAACTTCTTCAGCTTGAGGAATATACTGACGGGATTGAAATCTGATGAATATGGACTTGGATCAAGGAAATATAAAACATAATGAGAAATTTGTTCAATGGGTATTAAGAAAAAATTGGAAAAAAGATCTCCTTTAAAAGCACCGCCTCTCAGGCAGGCCGGTCAGTCGGTAGATGAAGAAATTCAACGAATCCTTGAAAAAATTTCAGATTATCTGATAAAAATGGGGGTATTAGTAGGGTTGGTTTCAATGGAATGGTCGAGATATCTTTTCGATGCCCCACCTAACCCTATACTCTTGAGTGCTTTATTTGGAACTGTTTCGATTTATTGGTTCAGAAAAGCGTTTTTGCTCAAAAAAACGCTGAAGAATTTAAAATTGGCAAGAGATGGCGAAAGAGCAGTGGGGGAATTCCTGGATCATTTGAAAGGAAAGGGCTATCGTACTTTTCATGATATCATCGGAGGCGATTTCAACATTGATCATCTGATAATCGGAAAAAGCGGTGTCTTTACTATTGAAACGAAAACCATAAGCAAACCTGTGAAGGGACCCGCAAAAATTGACTATGATGGTGAAAAAATTTCAATTAACGGATTTATTCCGGAACGTGATCCGATAATTCAGGCCAAAGCTCAGGCTGGATGGATTAAAGAGTTGTTAAGTGATATTTTAGGTAAAAAAATACGGGTTCGGCCTGTAGTGGTATATCCGGGCTGGTTTATTTCACCTCTTCCAAAAGGAGCAGAAGTATGGGTACTCAATCCAAAGGCACTGCCAGTTTTTTTAGAAAATGAAAATGTGGTTCTTAATGCTCAGGAAGTTCAATCCATAGCATATCATTTGTCAAGATATGTAAGAAACAGTCCGATAAAAGATAGATAACCAAAGGAGGAGATAATGAAACATCAGAAGACCCCCGAGTTGTCAATGGACTTTAATGGTCAGCGTATCCGTTCAAAAGACGGGCTGATCTGTCTGACCGATCTTTGGAAAGCATCAGGAGAGCCGGATGGCAAACGTGATCCCCGGCGGTGGAAAAGAGAATCTGGTAAGCAGACAGTTGATTTTATTTCAAAAAAGTTAAATATGGCGAGAGAGAAAATATATGTGACGAAACGTGGCCGCGGTGGAGGGACATGGGCGCATGAAGATATTTTTGACGAATATAAAAGGTATTTAACGATGAGAAGGCCCCCAAATTTACAGTTTAAGGAGAAAAATGTTCAGCGATTACTTGCAGAAAGATTGAGGACAAAATATGGTGAGGATATTTTGCGTGAAGTTCAAACTGAAGCAGGTTCTGTTGACATTTTAACGCCGACACACATAATTGAAGTAAAAAATGCAAAAGAATGGAAGGCTGCTTTAGGCCAAGTCCTAGTTTATAGCGGATACTTTGAAGACAAAAAACTCAGAATACACCTTTTTGGAAATACAAACAAAGAATCGTCGGCTATTATAATAAAAACTTGCAAACGGTTTGATATAACTGTTACTTTTGAGAAATAAAAAGGGAAAACGCCAGGAGCCAGTTCGCAGACGCTCTTAAAGGCACCAAAGATGTTGCACGCATTTTTTGAGGATGCGATTATAAGTAAATTCATATTATTTATATAAATAAGGAGAGGATAATGAAAAATCAAAAGACAAGCCCCGAGTTGTCAATGGATTTTAATGGTCAGCGTATCCGTTCAAAGGACGGGCTGATTTGCCTGACCGATCTTTGGAAAGCGGCTGAAAAACCTAGTGGGAAACATGATCCCAGACGTTGGAAAGAAAAGGCTGGCAAGGATTTTCTTAATTCTATTGTCAAAAAATTAAATGTCCCCCCACGAGACGTTTATAAAACGACCCGTGGTCGTTACGGTGCAACATTTGCACACTGGCAAATCGCCCTTGCCTACGCAAAGTACCTTTCCCATGAGCTGCATATGCATGTGAACGAAGTTTATATGCGCTATC
>JAOZLU010000162.1:10125-12236 GCA_029934695.1 Desulfobacterales bacterium
AAGTACCTTTCCCATGAGCTGCATATGCATGTGAACGAAGTTTATATGCGCTATCGTTCCGGCGATGTGACTCTTGCTGATGAGATAGCAGACAAAGCCAGTCCTCAGGATCAGGAATGGCTCGCCGTACGCACTATCGGGAAAGTCGCCCGGAACCAGTTCACAGGCATACTTAAAGCGCATGATGTCAGGGGCATAGGATATGCGAACTGCACCAATGCCACTTATAAACCCATCCTCGGCGGCACGGCCAAGGAAATCAGGCAGCAAAAGGGACTGCCCGCAAAGGCCAATGTCCGGGAAACATTGGGTATCAAAGAGCTGCTTGCTGTCGGGCTTTCCGAAGTCTTGTCCAAAGAAAAGATAGAAGATGAAAGGCTTTACGGAAACAAGCCCTGTGAATCTGCATGTGACACCAGTGCCTGCAAAGTGAAGAGTATCCTTTAGACAGAAGTGATTTCCCAAAAATAAAATACTTGGAATGTAGGGTGGGTGAAGCGAAGCGGAACCCACCTACATTTTCTGAAACTGCTTCATTTACATTAAAATCAATTAAGGAGGAACATGGCAAAAAAATCAAAAACAGCAATCACCCCCACAAGGGTCGAAGATTATTCAGAATGGTATCAGCAGGTGGTCAGAGCGTCAGACCTTGCCGAGCGCTCGCCAGTAAGAGGCTGCATGGTGATAAAGCCCTGGGGCTACGCACTCTGGGAAAACATCGTGCGGGAACTGGATGACATGTTCAAGGAAACAGGTGTCAGAAACGCATATTTTCCCCTTTTCATCCCCCTGAGTTTTCTTGAAAAAGAAGCAGAGCACGTCGAGGGCTTTGCAAAAGAATGCGCGGTTGTCACCCACCACAGGCTTGAAAAAGGTCCCGAGGGCAGACTTGTTCCCGCAGGATCGCTCACCGAGCCTCTGGTGGTCCGGCCCACATCTGAAACGATTATCGGAGATTCTTTTTCCAAGTGGGTCAGCAGCTACAGGGATCTTCCCCTGCTGATCAACCAGTGGGCCAATGTGGTCCGATGGGAAATGCGGACCCGGATTTTTTTAAGGACCAGTGAATTCCTGTGGCAGGAAGGCCATACCGCCCATGCCACAGACAAGGAAGCCATTGAGCGCACCTGGCTGATGCTTGATGTTTATGAAAAACTTGCCGAGGAATACCTGGCCATGCCGGTTGTCAAAGGCAGAAAAAGCGCGTCGGAAAGATTTCCCGGGGCCGTTGACACTCTTTGCATTGAAGCCATGATGCAGGACAAAAAGGCCCTCCAGGCCGGCACGTCCCATTTCCTGGGACAGAATTTTGCCAAAGCCTCTGAAATCAAATTCCATTCAGCCAGGGAAACAGAGGAATATGCCTGGACAACCTCATGGGGCGCCTCCACCCGTCTCATCGGCGGAATCATCATGACACACGGCGACGATGACGGAATCATTCTTCCTCCCAGAGTCGCGTCCGCGCATGTGGTGCTGATGCCGATTATGAAGAAACCCGAAGACAGAGCCAAAGTGATGGAATTTACCGACGCTTTGGCAAAAGAACTGAGGGGAAAATTTTACCATCATCGCAGGATTAATGTGGAAATTGATGATCGGGACATCGGCGGCAGGGCATGGGACTGGATCAAAAAAGGAATACCCGTGCGCGTTGAAATCGGGCCCAGGGATATTGCAGATAATTCCGTGTATGTGGGACGACGGGACAAAGGCCACACTGATAAAACATCCATGAAAAGGAATCAGTTTATTGAGGAAATAACAACGATCCTTGATGAGATACAGGACACTCTTTTTAAACGAGCCTTGACATTCAGGGAAAAGAATACAATAATTATTGATGACAATAAAGGATTTTATGAATTCTTTACCCCGGAAAGTCAGGAAAAGCCTGGAATTCATGGCGGATTTTCCCTGTCTCACTGGTGCGGCTCAGATGTGTGTGAATCAAAAATTAAGGAAGACCTCAGCGTCACCATCCGCTGCATCCCCCTTGAAAGCGAAGCCGAAAAAGGAGAATGTGTCTGTTGCGGCAAATCCGGCAGTGGGCAGGTCGTATTTGCAAAAGCGTATTAAGTTTGATGTTTGATGTTGGATGTTGGATG
>JAOZLU010000746.1 GCA_029934695.1 Desulfobacterales bacterium
ATGCAACTCTTGCTTGACATGCAGGTCTTATTTCATTATATATATCTGTTTACGTTCCAGACAGTGAAACATCCAAAGTGAAAAAGCTGGAATTTGTTCTGTAATATGTTTAAAGTATTCAATAAAATATCGCTGATATATATGGAACGTCAGAAAGCTGTGAAAAATTACGGCTGTCAAGAATTTTAAATAAGAGATCTTAAATCGTCAGGATACCCGTTTATGGCTCAAATTGATGTTGTGAAAATGCCGTTGTCCGCGCTGGGCAGACTCACCATATCCCTGATTCAGGAAGTGGGAAAGATTACCATCTTTTTTTTAAAAGGTCTTTTTCATATATTTTCCCTTCCCCTGCAACTGTCCAAAATCATTGAGCAGATTCATTTCATTGGTATGAAGTCTGTTCCTGTCATTTTGCTGACAGGGGCATCCACGGGGATGGTGCTGGGACTTCAGGGATATTACACCTTGGTGAAATTTGGCTCCGAGGGATTGCTGGGAGCCGCGGTGGCACTGACATTGATCCGGGAAATGGGACCGGTGCTGACCGCCATCATGGTGACTGCCAGAGCCGGGTCTGCCATTGCCGCTGAAATCGGGATCATGCGGATTTCCGAACAGATAGACGCTTTGGAAACCATGAACATCAATCCCATACGTTTTCTTGTGGGGCCAAGACTTGCCGCTTCCCTGATCAGTTTCCCCCTTCTTACCGCTATTTTTGACATGGTGGGAATCTTAGGGGGATATCTGACAGGTTCGGTTCTGCTCGGAATCAACCCGGGTGTTTATTTTGCCCGTATTGAATCAAGTGTCGAACCAATTGATATTACAGGCGGATTCATCAAAGCATTTGTATTTGCCGCGATTGTCGCGACCATCTGCTGCTTTCAGGGTTATTACACGCATACCCGGGCTGAAGGATTCGGGGCCAAAGGGGTGAGCCTTTCCACCACTTCCGCGGTCGTCATTTCCTGCATTCTGATCCTTATAACTGACTATGTGATAACTTCTTTTTTGCTTTGATGCTTGATGTTTGATGCTTGATGTTTGATGTTTGATGCTTGATGTTTGATATTTATCAGCATCGAACATCAAGCATCCAATATCAAACATCCAACATCCAACATCCAACATCCAACATCCAACATCGAACATGAAACAACCGCTTATCCAATTCGATAATGTGTTCAAGGGGTTTGGTGGCAACCATGTCCTGAACGGAGCCAATTTTTCCATTTATAAAGGGGAGATTACCACCGTCATCGGCAAAAGCGGCGGGGGCAAAAGCGTTCTGCTCAAGCATATCATCGGCCTGCTGGAACCGGATTCAGGCAAGATACTGTTTGAAGGATGTCCCCTTTCAGCAATGAAAAAAGCTGAAAAACGGGCCATGAAAAAGAAATTCAGCTATATGTTTCAGGGAACAGCCCTTTTCGATTCCATGACCGTTTTTGAGAACATTGCACTCCCCCTGCTGGAAACGACATCTTTATCCAAAGCAGCTATCCGAAAGCAGGTTGAAGACAGGATCGGGCAACTGGATCTGCACGAAATCAACGACAAATACCCTTCCCAGCTCTCCGGGGGGATGAAAAAGCGCGTGGCCCTGGCAAGAGCATTGGTGACCAACCCGGAAATCGTCCTCTTTGACGAACCCACCACCGGCCTTGATCCCATCCGCAGGAATGCGGTACACAGTATGATTTCAGACTACCAGAAAAAATTCGGATTCACAGGCGTGGTGGTCAGTCATGAAATACCGGATGTTTTTTATATTTCCCAGCGGGTGGCCATGCTCAATGAGGGGCAGATTCTTTTTGAGGGAAGTCCGGAAGATATCCGGAATGCTTCCAACCCCCTTGTTCAGTGGTTCCTTCAGGGCCTGGAAAGCCGGCATGATGATCTGACGGGCATGGCTCCCCAGTCTCAGGGCGAAAAGCGGTTCATTGAAGAAATGGCCCGGATGCAGCGTTATCATAACATTTTTGCCCTTATCCTGTTAAGCATTGAAAACATTAATGAAATAAACGAAAAAGCCGGGTACGAGACAACTCAGGAGGCCATCAAAAGCTTTGCGGACCGGATGCAGCAGAATTTGCGTATCACCGATATCTGTTCCCGGTACGAGATGAATAAAATTCTGATAATTCTTCCCAATACAGATATGGAACAGGCCTGGACGGTTCGCAGCAAACTGGCCAATGAAATGGAAATCGGAAGTCAGGAGACCACGTCTCAGCCTGATCTCTGCTTTTCAGTAAGTATAGGGATTGCAGAAGCAAAAAAGGATAAGCCGATAGATGAAGTGCTTGCCGAGGCAGAATCAGGTGAAAATGTGTTCTATCGGTTCAAAATTGGGAATTGAAAATGCAAACGCAAACCTGAAACACAAACTGGTCATTCGGAGGAATTATGAAGAAAAAAGCATCTGTTGAACTTTCGGTAGGCATTTTTGTGCTTATCGGCATCTTTTGCGTGGGATATCTGTCTGTCCGGTTTGGAAAAATAGAATGGATCGGGGACAATTATTATCCTGTCCTTGCCCGCTTTGAATCGGTTGCAGGTCTCAAGGCCGGTGCTGAGGTGCAAATAGCCGGGGTGACAGTTGGCAAGGTTGACTCCGTTTCCCTGGACCTGGAAGATCATGTGGCCCTGGTCAGGATGAAACTGGAAACAGAGGTGGTTCTGGATGAGGATGTCATCGCTTCAATCAAAACTGCGGGACTGATCGGTGACAAGTATATCAAACTTTCACCAGGCGGCTCAGACGAAGTTCTCAGCCCGGGCGATATGATTACTGAAACCGAGTCAGCTCTGGATATAGAAGAGCTGGTCAGCAAATATGTTTTTGGCGGTGTGTGAGAAATACCCGAAAGTTAGGGTGGGTGCAGCGTAGCAGAACCCACAGCAAAAAAAAATTGAAAAAGTTATATCATTGTTTTTATCATCCAATGTATGAAGAAATATTCTGATCAGAAAGGAAAAAAAGAATGGCCGAAAAAAAGATTAAAAAAAGGGCAATCGCCTTATCCGGAGGCGGGCCTATCAGCATCTTTTTCTTCCGAACAGAATATGGGAATATACATGGAATTTTGTAA
>JAOZLU010000163.1 GCA_029934695.1 Desulfobacterales bacterium
AACATCAAACATCAAACATCAAACATCAAACATCAAACATCAAACATCCATCAATTATCATTTATCCAGTCATGAAACTTCACCCATATCACTGCGCCAAGTTCCACATCCTTATTATTGCCCTCGTGTTTTATTTTGTAATCTGCTGTGTTCAACGCAGCAAAGCCCCACCATCCGGCTTTCGGAGCTGTGTATGTGAAGATGCCGTTCGGGTCTGCTTTCAGGGTCTGGGTTATCATATAATCTGTGGGTGCTTTTGATTTTCCATCCTTATTATAATATTCCACTTCCACTTGAGCATAAGGGACGGGCTTGCCGCTCACCTTTATAATCCCCTGGAAAGCATTTCCGGCATAAAGTCCGAATGGCTTGGAAAGCGGCACAATCTCGGTTTCCAGACCGATTTCCCTGTCCCAGCCCTCATCATCCCCGAAAGCTGTAACCACGGTCTTTGTATAATGAATGATAAAACAGTCTTCCGCAGGCTCCCAGTAAGGTTCAGGCTCCATATAAAACATATAGATTCCCGGCCTTTTGAGCTTGTAATCAGCTTCCCAGGCTGTATGATCCATGACCTGTGTTTTTTTCAATGCGCTGATCATATCTTCTTTTTTACCGTTGGCAATCACACAGAACACTTTGGGTTTTTCCAATGTCATGCCAATCTGTTCAAAAGGGTGGGAAAAGGAAAGCTTCAGATTAACTGTCCTGTTATCGTTCTGCATGACCATGTTATCCGAAGGGATCACCATGCCATAATGAGCCAAAGCCGGTCTGGATGCCAGCAGGGAAAATATGATTAAAGATGCAAAAAAAATACTTTTTTTCATAAAAAAACCTCCTTTTTTGCAAAAAAAAAGCCACGAATGCCCGTATCTTCATGATACAGACTGCCTTCGTGGCCTGAATTAGTTCATATTTAAATAAAAAAAATTATGCAATTTGCAAACTTCTGCTTGCAGATTATGTTTGTTTGAATATATGAACAGAGAATATGTGTCAAGGAAAAAGTGAAAATGAAAAGTGGAAAAAGACAAGTGGGAAGTGAAGAGTGGCTGCATATATGATTTCAGACGATTCTGAAAGTCAGTCTGAGCCGGAACATGCTCAGGAACGGGAGAGCCTTCACAGACAGCGGACGGACGCTTATGAGCCTGCAGGCTGGGAATTTTCACTTTTGAGTCACTGCAAAAAACGGGAGGAACTATGAAATGGTACCATGCTGCTGACGGACAGGCTGTTGGCCCCGTCGGGGAAGAAGATATTCAATCGCTGGTGAAGGCGAAAAAAATCAAGGCTGAAACATTGGTATGGCATTCTGGAATGTCCGACTGGCAGGCTTATGGCGATTTGAAAAAAGACAATTTCCATATCAGACCAAAAGCAACGGATATAACGGACACTGACGCGGAATCGCTTTGCTCTGAGTGCGGCAATTCATTTTCTCAGGAGGAAATGATCCGTTACGGGAATTCTTATGTATGTGCTGACTGCAAACCCGCGTTTGTCCAGAAGCTCAAAGAAGGGATACTGCCTGAAGATATCCTGAAATATGCCGGATTCCGGATTCGCTCCTGCGCCAAATTTCTTGACGGATTCATTATCACAGGGGGAACAGTCCTTTTGGCGGCAGTCTTTGGAATAATATCATCTTCCGGCTCAGGCGGCTCGTATGTTTTTCAAAAGATATTACCATATATGCAGCCCGTTTCAATGGTCATTGTCATTATTTATGAAACTTGGTTTGTCGGGAGATTCGGAGCCACCCCCGGGAAGATGATCTGCCGGATAAAGGTGGTAACAGCCGATGGCGGAAGGGTCAGCTATCTCAGGGCATTTGGACGATATTTCGCGACATTTCTGAGCGGCATAATTCTATGTATCGGCTATATTATGGCTGCCTTTGACGGGCAGAAGCGGGCGTTGCATGACCGGATATGCAGCACCCGCGTGATACGAAAATAAGGCATTATGAAAGGCAACCAGGCGCGGGCCGGACGGGATTTGAAATCCCGTCCGCAATGTTTCTGTCCTGCCACCGGTGCCGGAATAATCTGGACGGATTTCAATTCCGTCTGGATTAAGAATTGAACTGAAAGTCCCGTAGGGACGGCATATTTGTAGGAAAGGAATGGCTGATTTGCTTGAATGTACCAAATGTATGGCAATGCTTGGACGGGAAGTCCTGAACACTTCCGAAATGACCCATTGTCCCTCCTGCGGGGCTGAAATACGGGCAGATATATTCCCGGCGTTGTTCAGAGAAACCGCCGGAGGCGACCCCAGTGAGATATTGCTGACAGATGACGAGGCCAGTTGTTTTTATCACCCCGGAAAGAAGGCGGTGATTCCGTGTGATGCCTGCGGACGATTTTTATGTGCCCTGTGTGATGTGGATTTTAATGACAGGCATCTGTGTCCCACCTGTCTGGAAACGGGCAAGAGGAAGCATACCATAAAAAACCTTGAAATCAGCCGGAAGCTTTATGATAATATGGCACTGCTCTTGGCTGTTTTTCCGGCAATATTCTTATGGCCCACGATTATCACAGCACCAATGGTTGTTTTCATTGTAATCCGTTATTGGGAAGCTCCCGGAAGCATTATCCCGAGAACCAGGATCCGCTTTATCCTGGCTTTTATCATTGCCAGCGTCCAAATCATCGTATGGCTGATGGTTTTTTACTCTTGGGCCTTATGAAAATGAAAAGTTGAAAGCTGAAAGTTGGAGGGAAAAGGCCGGGTTTCCACTTTCCACTTTCAACTACCTTAAAGAGACAGGTTACTGAACATGCCGGACAAGCAGAAAATATACATAAGTTTACCTGGGAAAAAAAATGGGCTTATTGGAAAAAATACCCTCTGGCTGGGCAAAGATCATTTGCTCTCCATTCATTCGACGGGTTTTTCAGAACATTACAGACGGTTTTATTATGATGACATACAGGCCATTATCACCCGGAAAACCGCGACCGGGAAAATATGCAATATTGTCCTGAGCGTCCTGGGTGGGAGTTTTATGCTGGCGTTTGCCTTAACCAGCGGGATATTGTCCGGATTTTACGGAGTGCTGGCCGGTCTGGTGATTTTTTTCCTGCTTATCAACTGGCTGCTCGGGCCTACCTGCGTGTGTCATGTCCGAACAGCCGTGCAGACAGAGCGGCTGACCTCCCTTGACCGTCTGAGGACCGCCCGGAAAGCCATAAATCTTTTGAAGCCCATGATTGAGCAGGTTCAGGGAGCACTGGTGTCTGAAACTTTAAAGGACTATAATAATCAATGACACAGAATATCACCCGGCAACGCTGTTTCAACCATGTATTTCGGGAGGCTGCAGCCCGCTGTCCCGAATGCGGCCGTCATTTTTGCAGAGAATGTGTCACTGAACATGAAGACCGTGTCCTGTGTGCCGCCTGTCTGAGCAGGCCGGAAAGGTCTCTTTCAGCCAGATTATCCCGATTTGGCAGACTGTTCAGGTTTGTCCAGTTTTTATTCAGTCTGTTGGTGCTATGGTTATTTTTTTATTATCTGGGGCAGGCACTGTCTTCGTTGCCAACCGCTTTCCATGAGGGAACCTTATGGCATAAGTAAAACAAATTTGCAATTTGTTTTTTGCCCAGTCTGAACAGTCTTTGCGTTCTGAAAGAATACTCCCAGGCTCTCTTTTTATTGTTGACTTAAAGCGATAATTATGACAATTTTGAAAGATTATAGGCAGATAATATTTATTTGTCGGATATTAGTCCGCAAAACCTTGAATTTAATGAGCCATAATATAACGTAATGGATCCTATACAACGAATAAAGACCTCCGAGGTTTCAGAAATCTCGGAGGTCCTGATGTGGCGGTCTGAACAGTCAACCTTCATGCATAATTCTATTCTGCTGGCTGTTGACGACAAACCGGATAATCTGTTCATTCTTGAGCAACTGATTGCCGGGTACTGTCCCGATTGCAAGGTAATTACCGCACAAAGTGCCGCAAACGGACTGGCTCTCGTTGCCGAAACCCCCCCGGACGTTGCGGTAGTTGACGTTCAGATGCCTGACATGGACGGTATTGAGATGTGCCGGCATCTCAAGACAGACAGAACCACTGCAAACGTCCCGGTGATCCTTTTAACTGCCCACAGAACAACCCCCCAATTAAAAGTGAAAGGTCTGGAGGCCGGTGCGGATGATTTTATCACCAAACCTGTTGACAATATCGAACTCATCGCCAAAATCAGGGTAATGCTGCGCGTCAAGAAAGCGGAAGATGCCCTGCGCCAGGAAAGAGATAAAAGCGAGGAACGCTATCGCCTGCTTTTCAATAAAATGATTCACGGTTTTGCTTTGCATGACATTATCTGCGATGAGAGCGGCAAACCTTGCGATTACCGTTTCACAGAGGTCAATCCGGCATTTGAAACCATAACCGGACTCAGCGCTCTGGATGTGGTGGGCAAAAGAATACTTGAGGTCTTACCGGACACAGAACCATTCTGGATAGAGACTTACGGCGAAGTTGCCCTGACAGGAAACTCAGCCCGCTTTGAAAAATATTCTCAGGAATTGGACAAATATTTTGATGTTATTGCGTACAGACCACATCCGGGCCAGTTCGCAACTGTTTTCGCGGATGTGACAGAGCAAAAGCATCTTGAAGCCCAGCTCCGTCAGGCCCAGAAGATGGAGGCAATCGGCACTTTGGCCGGAGGCATTGCACATGATTTCAACAATATCCTTTTTCCCATCTTCGGATATACTGAGATGGCCATGCAAGACGTGCCTGAAGACAGCCGGGCCAGAAAAAATCTGGCACAGGTGCTGAGGGCGGCAAATCGCGCCAAGAATCTGGTTCAGCATATCCTCACCTTCAGCCGTAAGAGTGATAAGGAGATTAAGCCCCTGATGGTTCAGCCCATTATCAGGGAGGTGCTCAAGTTGCTGAGAGCCACACTGCCGACGACCATCAGGATCAGTCAGAACATAGATAAAACATGCGGCCCTGTCATGGCTGATCCTGTACAGATCCATCAGATAATAATGAATCTTTGCACCAATGCCTACCATGCCATGGATGAAGGTGGAGGAACGCTGAATGTAACGCTCAATGAAATGGAACTCGGTTCCGATCCCCTCTCTTCTTATTCTGATATGGAACCCGGGCCATACCTGAAATTCACCGTGAGTGATACGGGCCATGGCATGACAGATGAAGTGATGGAGCGGATATTTGATCCGTATTTTACCACCAAGGAGCAAAACAAGGGTACCGGACTGGGGCTTTCTGTGGTTCACGGGATTATCAAGAGCTATGGCGGGCATATCTCCGTTTACAGTAAGCCGGGGCAGGGAGCCGCATTTCATATATGCCTGCCACTGATTGAAGCGAAACCGGCTGAACAGGAAAGATTGTCTGACGATCCGATTCCAAGGGGGCAGGAACACATTTTGCTGCTTGATGATGAGGAACAGATTGTTCAGATGGAAGCGTATATGTTGGAACGGTTAGGCTACAAGATCACGCGCATGACCGCCAGTCCGGAAGCACTGAAGGCGTTTCGGGCGGCTCCGGAAAATTTTGATCTTGTTATCACGGATATGACCATGCCGAGTATGACAGGCCTGGAATTATCCCGGGAAGTGATTCGTATCCGCCCTGACATGCCAATAATTCTTCTCAGCGGATTCAGCGATCTCATTACGGAGGAATCAGTCAAAGCCGCGGGGATTCGGGAATATGCCGAGAAACCCGTGACCAGAGGCAGCCTGGCCAAGATGATACGGCGGGTGTTGGACAATGAAAAGAAAAAAATTGAAAGTGAAAAGTAAAAAGTCATTCCGGCTTTCAACTTTTCGCTTTCAACTTTCAACTTCATCCGTTTTCTTTTTCAAAGGTCTTCATGAAATCAACAAGGGTTTCGATTGCCTCCATGCCTGTGGCATTATAAACAGATGCCCTGCATCCTCCCACCGAACGATGTCCTTTCAGTCCTCCGAGGTCATTTTCCAGAGCCTTTTGGACAAATGCTTTTTCCAGGTCTTCACTGGGAAGGCGGAAGGTGATGTTCATCAGGGAGCGGCTGTCAGCGTCCGCAGTACCCCTGTAAAAATCGCTCGAATCCATGAAGGAATAAAGTGTATCCGCCTTTTTCCGGTTGATCGCTTCCATCTTCTCCAAACCGCCGACGGTTTCTTCCACCCATTTCAGAACCAACTGAATTGCATAAACACCGAAACACGGCGGCGTGTTGTACATTGAGTTCTTGGAAGAAAATGTCGAATATTTCAGCATGGAAGGCAGGGAATCCGGAACCCTTTCCAGCATATCCTCCCGGATAATCACCATGCAGACGCCCGAAGGCCCGATATTTTTCTGGGCACCGGCATAAATAAGGCCGAACGGCTCCGCATCAAACGCCCTGCACATAATATCTGAGGACATATCCGAAATCAGGGGAACGCCCTTGGTATCCGGAAAATCCGCCCACTGGGTCCCTTTGATGGTGTTGTTTGAGGTGATATGGGCATAGGCCGCATTGCTGTTGAAGGGGATATTTTTCGGGATATAGGCAAAATTCCTGTCCTCAGAGGACGCGACCACATTTGCCGATTTTCCCTGTATCTGAACTTCTTTTATGGCCTTGGCGGACCATGTGCCGGTATTCACATAGTCTGCGGACTCACCATCCTTCAGAAAATTCATGGGAATCATGCAGAACTGCATGCTGGCCCCGCCCTGCAAAAAAAGTACATGGAATTTTTCATCCAGTTTCAGAAGCCGTTTTGTTCTGGCAATGGCGTCGTTTATCACATCATCAAACCACTTGGATCTGTGGCTGATTTCTGTGATTGACATGCCGGAGCCGCTGAAATTCAAAAATGACTCCCTGATTTCTTCCAGGACACTGAGGGGAAGGGCTGCAGGCCCCGCGTTAAAGTTGTGAATTCTGCTTTCTTTCATATAATTTTCTCCAATCTGATCATACAGGTTCGACTTTCAATTTTTCATACAGGAGGGCACATCACCGATGTGCCCTGTATCCAACATTATTTTAAAGGCAACTTAAAAGATAGATACGGATTTGTCAATCTGAAATGGTTTTTTGTCATCCATAAATTTATAATATTCTGAAAACATAAGGGAAACAGCGACAAAGTTTATAATGCTTCCATTGAAGAAGCTGACAGCAACAGTTTTGTTGTGAACTTTTCTTATGGGGGCCACGCTCAAGAGCATAAAGATTATCAGATTATTTTTTTTACGGGTTATGATATATGTAAAAACATATTGACGGGTTCGTATATGTGTAATAGCATATATTCATGAACACATTATTAAAACAATTGAAAACAGCAAGGCAGGAAAAAGGACTGAAACAATCCGAGTTTGGCAAAAAGCTTGGCCTGCCTCAGAGTCATATCTCCAGAATTGAACGGGGAAAGACCGATCCCCGTTTATCAACAGTTGCTGACATGGCACGGATTGCTGACCATGAATTGATGCTTGTTCCCAGGAGGCTGGTGCCTGTCATCAGGTTCATGACAGAAGGCGGGAATGATCAGGAACCAATGTGGAAACCGGATGAATGATGAAAAAAGAGCTGGAAATATTATTGGGTGAAATCCGGGTGGGGACACTGACACTGCTTGAAGGTGATCGCACAATCTTCTCCTTTGATGAAGATTATATCAGCAAGGCCCGGAGACCGGTGCTCAGTCAGGCATTTATCAATATGGCAGGCGAACTGATTACTGAGTTCAGGCCGACACGGACAAAACTGCATCCCTTTTTCTCCAATCTTCTGCCCGAAGGTCTTATGAGAACCTATCTCGCGGAGCGCGGAGGTGTAAAACCGGAACGTGAATATATGCTGCTGCAGTTACTTGGTGATGATCTCCCCGGTGCTGTCACAGTCAGATCCGATGAGGATATCCGGCATGCAGCAGAAAGCAGAGGAGAAACTGAGACAATAAGGGGAGAACAACCTTACAGATTCTCTCTCGCAGGCATGCAGCTTAAATTTTCAGCCATATATGAATCAAAAGGCGGGCTGACCATCCCGGCAAAAGGTGTGGGAGGTGACTGGATTGTAAAATTACCTTCACAAAATTTTATGCACGTCCCGGAAAACGAATGGTCAATGCTCCATCTGGCCGGTGAGGCAGGCATTCCTGTTCCTGAAGCCCGTCTCGTACCACTGGACAAGATTAAGAACTTACCTGATTCAGGTATTTTTTCAGACAGGAATGCACTGGCAGTGAGAAGATTTGACAGAAAAGAAAACGGCTCACGCATTCATATTGAGGATTTTGCACAGGTTTATAGTCTGTATCCGGAAAATAAATACGGAAAAGTCAGCTGCATGAATATCGCCAGGATGTTGTGGACGCTGACAGGTGAAGAGGGTGTGGCTGACTTTGTCCGGCGCCTGATTTTCACCATCATCATCGGCAACGGTGACATGCATCTGAAAAACTGGTCATTTATCTATAAAGATGGCATTACGCCAACGCTGTCCCCTGCTTATGATTTTGTTTCAACGATCCCTTATATCCCGAATGACACATTGGCGCTGACATTATCAGACACAAAGAAATTCGAGGAAATCACCGCCAGACATTTCAGACGATTGGCAGAAAAAGCAGAAATCCCGGCATATCTCGTCCTGCGGACAATGAGAGAGGCGACTGATACGGTTATGTCCGTCTGGGAAACCCATCGTTTACACTATGAATTACCCAAAGAGATTATTGAACGTATTGATAAACATATAAGCCGGTTAAGTCTGTCCAAATATATTTGAAATTTCATCACTCAGGTTTCGCACCGTTAAGAGCTTGATAGTTTAAGGATTCGCACGACAAAGTTGCGGTGCGGGAAAGAAACCCCCTAATACGTTATAATCAGTCACATTTTATGCATCACGTTTTATAATAAATTCAACAGATTGTTCTCCAAAAAAAGTTGTCAGACAAAAAAAGCTTGACCTGTCCTGCAAATCAGTTTAGAAAGCTTATCAGTTGTTGCAGGGAAGATTGGTCATTTCAGACGTGCATCAGACAAATATTTAAAATTTCGGACGGGGTTGCAAACCCCGTCCGGCAACGGCAAACCCCGTCCGGCAACGCCGCCGCTATAATAAACGGAAACAATTTGAAAATGAAAATATATCTTTATAATGACGTGGCTTTCAGGTGGTTTTTCGGCCGGCAGGAACAGGTCGGGCCGATTACTTCTGTTCTGAACGCAATAGTCGGGTATGACAGTTCATATCCGGGATACAAGGATATCCGGGTACTGAATCCTTTTGACATAAAAAAATACAAGGCTGAAAAACAGGGAATTCTGGATTTGCGGGTCAGGGACAAGACAGCGGATATCTGGTTTGATGTGGAGATGCAGGTAAAATATCAGGAATTTTATCCCGAGCGCTCCATGTTTTACCTGGCAGGTCTGTATCGTGACCAGCTGAAGGCCGGACAGGATTACCAGAAACTGAGGCCCTGCTTCGGGGTGCATGTTGTCATGGCCGGCATGCTGAAACAGGAGACAGACTGGTACAATCACTACCGGATGCTGAATGTGAAAAGTCACAAACCGTTGAGCCGATACTGGGAGATGTACTTTGTGGAACTCGGAAAATTTAAAAAGGCATTGAAAAAGGGCGGTGTGTCATGGAATATTCTTGAGCAGTGGTGTGATTATCTGGCAAAACCGCATGACTCTTCAGAAAATCTTGATGAATCTTTTCAGAACAATGAAGGGATACAGGAGGTTCATGAAATGCTGAGTGAATTTACAGAAGATGAGAGACTGAGAGAGCAGTATCGCCTGCATGAGGCATGGCTGAGAGATCAGCGGTCTTCGGAACGGACTCTGAGGGAATTAAAGGAATCTCTGCTGAAAGAGAGACGCATGAGAAAAAAAGCTGAGAAAAAAGCTGAGTCAGAAAAGAAAAACCTTGAAAGGCGGTCAGTTCTGGCTTTGAGAAAGGCTGGGGAATCAGATAAAAGCATTGCCGAGCTGCTGGGCATATCTGAAAATGAGGTGAAAAGGATCACGGATGATCAGCCCGGAGATAAATGACCCCGGGCGGAAATTTCTTCGGAAAAACCGGAGAGATCGGAGTTTTATCAGCCAAACAGCAGGTAAATAAATAATATCAGATTGAAAAAACAAATTCAGATTGAAGACAGAGGCTTCAATCTTCAATGAAAAGGAGTCAATTATGGCAAAACTGTTGTGGCAGCCTTCGGAAGAACGAATCAAAGGTACGAATATGTACCGGTTCATGAATCTCATTAATGAAAAACATGGCAAGAATTTCGCTGAGTATAAGGACCTTTATCAATGGTCAGTTGAAAATATCACGGATTTCTGGGCTGATTTCTGGGATTTTGCCGGAATCAAAGCCTCAGCACCCTACAACAAAGTGATTGACGACGTGAACAAAATGCCCGGAGCCAAATGGTTTTCGGGTACACGGCTCAATTTTGCGGAAAATCTTCTCCGATACAGAGATGATCAGACAGCCCTGATCTTCAAGGGAGAGGAGCAGGCTATCAGAAAAATAACATACGCCGAACTTTACGACGAGGTGGCCCGGGTCGCCAAAGCCATGAAGGACATGGGGGTAAAGACAGGAGACCGGGTGGTCGGCTTTATGCCGAATATGCCGGAAGCAATCATCGTCATGCTGGCCGCCACGAGCATGGGAGCAACGTGGTCTTCCTGTTCTCCTGATTTCGGCGTAAAAGGCGTACTGGACCGCTTCGGGCAGATCAAACCCAAAGTCCTGTTCACGGCAAACGGGTATTTTTTCAAAGGAAAAGGCCTGGACTCCCTTGCACGTATTTCAAATATCCTCAAAGAAATCTCTTCGGTTGAGAAAGTGGTTGTTGTGCCTTATACGGAACAAACTCCGGATATCAGCGAAGTCCCGAACGGAGTGCTTTATAATGACTTCAAATCTTCCGAATCCGGCCTGGAAATTGAATTTGAACAGCTACCGTTTGATCATCCGCTCTATATCATGTATTCGTCCGGCACCACCGGCCTTCCCAAATGTATGGTTCAGAGTGCGGGAGGAATTCTCGTCCACCACCTGAAAGAACTCATCCTTCATACAGATCTCAAACGGGAGGATACCATCTTCTACTTCACCACCTGCGGCTGGATGATGTGGAACTGGCTGACCACTTCTTTAGGTGTCGGCGCAACCCTTTCCCTGTTTGACGGCAACCCCTTCCATCCCGAACCAGGGGCATTGTGGAAAATGACCCAGGACGAAAAAATAACGGTTTTCGGAACAAGCGCGGGATATCTCGCAGCACTTCAGAACGCCGGTGTGAAACCGGGTAAGGAATATGACCTCAGCTCTCTGAGGGCAGTTCTTTCCACAGGCTCGCCGCTTTCCATGGAAGGCTTTGATTTTGTCTATCAGGAGATCAAAGAGGACCTTCAGTTGGCCTCCATTGCCGGAGGCACGGACCTGAACGGCTGCTTTGCGCTCGGAAATCCCATGGGAGCGGTTTACGCGGGCGAATTGCAGTGCAGGGGACTCGCCATGAAGGTTGAAGCCTTTGATGACAACGGGTGCCCCATAGTGAATGAGCAGGGCGAACTGGTATGCTCCGCACCGTTCCCGTCCATGCCGATTTATTTTTGGGATGACCCGAATGGCGAGAAATATCACGCGGCATATTTTGACGTGTATCCCAATATCTGGCGGCATGGCGATTATATTGAAGTCAATGATCGGGGCGGCGTGACCATTTACGGACGCTCGGATGCCACGCTGAATCCCGGAGGCGTAAGGATCGGAACCGCGGAAATCTATCGCCAGGTGGAGCAGGTGGAGGAGATAGAGGACAGCCTTGTGATCGGGCAGCCGTGGGAAAATGATGTGCGGGTCATCCTTTTTGTCAAGATGGCTGAGGGACAGGAACTCACAGAAGAAGTGATGAATGCCATCAGAAAGACAATCCGTGTCAACGCTTCTCCGAGGCATGTTCCTGCAAAGATTCTGCCAGTGCCGGATATTCCCTACACACTCAATATGAAAAAGGTGGAACTGGCGGTCAAGAAGATTGTTGAAGGCAAGCCGGTGCTGAACAAAGATGCGCTCAAAAACCCGGAGGTGCTGGATTACTATGGCAGCATAAAAGAACTCCAGGAAGACTGATTGCAAACCCGATCCGGAGTGCAAAAATTAAGCGGAGCGTTTTTTTGCAGTTGTTC
>JAOZLU010000747.1 GCA_029934695.1 Desulfobacterales bacterium
CTTAGCGTCCGGCAATCTTAGGATTCACGCACAATAAATGTTTCGGACGGGGTTGCAAACCCCGTCCGGCAATCTCAGATTGCCCTAATGCCCTGCTGCATGATTTCCGGAAATTCAGGCCATCACTTTTTCTGCGGTCTCCTCAGCCAGTCTCATCAGATCCTCACGGGCTTCAGCCTCGCCCTTGTCATACACTCCGCAGGCCCGAACAAGATACGTTTCAGCAAATCCGTACCATTTGAAGGCAGACTCATATCTGGGGAAAATATCGGCAAATTTGCTCTGATCTGCTTCCGCCTGGGTCTGTATGAAGACCAGCTTTTTGCCTGGAGAAAGTCGGCTGGAATGATCAGCAGCAAGATAAGAGAAGGTGCGGTCAATAAATCCTTTGAACTGGCCTGAAACTTCGCCAAAATAAACAGGTGTCGTTATGACCAGAACATCTGCTTCCCGGATCGCATCCAGTACATGGGTCAGATCATCTTCGAGAACGCATTTGTCTAATTTGGTTTTGCAGGTCATACATGCCTGACACCCGCGATAGCTGAGCTTGTTCAGGGTAAAGGTTTGTATTTCGGAGCCGAGCTTTTCCGCTGTTTCACAGTATCGGGTGGCAAGCACGGCACTGTTTCCTCTGACTCTCGGACTTCCGAGCAGACATACGGTTTTCATTTCAGATTTCCTTTTCTCATCCGTATTCTTACGGATGCCTTATTTATTGCCGGACGGGGTTTGCAACCCCGTCCGAAACTTATGCTGCCATGGACATTGCCGGACAGGAATGTAGGGTGGGTGGAGCGCAGCGAAACCCACCAGACATCCGCACAAGGTGGGTTACGCTTCGCTTCACCCACCCTACGTTTTCCTGAATTTGTAGTTCCTTGATAATTGTCAACTAGTTTTCAGGCAAAATGAAGGATGCCACATTATTCCAACATTCCTTCTTTCACTGCTTTATGAAAAGTCTCAAAAGAAACCCCATCAGATTCAGACGTACATTCCCAAAAGGGATGTGCCGAATATTTATCTATGATTTCACATCCTGCTTTATGACAGGCTTCCATTTCGTGGGCAGGAAAATCTTTTAACTGGCATATCGGTCGTCTCCTGCTTCCTGCCTTGAGTCGGAAGTTCCAGTTTGACCAGTCCTCCACCAATACTTCAATGCCGTATTTTTCAGGGTCATCAAAAAAACATGTGCCGGGCCACGGAATAAAATAGCTGAAATTCGCCGCGGAGAGCAAATCCTCCCTTAACAGATGATCCAATAGTTTCAGAGAATGCTCTGTCTCCTCGGGAGTGTCCCCGGGATGTCCGATCATCCATAAACCAATGGGAGAGAGATCATATTTCCTAAGTTTTTCGCATCCGGCAAGGATCTGTTGGGGAGTCGTTTTCTTGTTCATCATCTTCAGAACCTTGGGAGAACCGCTTTCGATCCCCAGGATGACGTATTCAATACCGGTTCCTTCCATATCCCTGATCCCCTGTTCTTCAATGACGACCGAATCTGCCCTTGTCAAAACGTAAAACTGGGGTCCGAGCGTTATTTTTCGTTTCTTTATTTCCGTACACAGCTCGGAGAACTGCCTGGACCCGATATACACCATATTGTCTTCGATGGCTACCATGGGGCTTTTATAAAAATGTTCCAATGTCTCCATTTCATGGATAACACGGCTGGTCGGAAAACGCCTCACCTTCTGCCAGAAGCGGTTGTCCGCACAGAAATTGCAGTTGAATGCACACCCCCGGCTCAACATGCCATACGCATAAGAGTTTTGGACGAATTCATAAGGCAGGAGTCCGAAGTCCATCAGCGGCAGCTCATTCAGATCTCCCAGAGGACGGTCCGGGGTTTGTATGACTTTATCCTTCTCTTTGAAGGTAAGTCCCCTGACCTTATGCAAATCAGAGCCGTTTTCCAGAGCCGATATGAGTTCGAGCATGGTCCATTCCCCTTCACCCCGGATCACGATATCTGTAAACGGCAGACGGATACAGTCTTCATCCATCAATGTGGCATGTATTCCTCCCATGAGCGTGACAATGTTCTCATTCAACTGCTTGGATATCTTCAGTATTTCTTTGCAGGTGCGATAATCGCAGGTCAGACAGCTGACGCCGATCGTCAGAGGGTCGTGTTCCCGGATCACATCCGCCAGAACCGATTCAATCTTTTCAGGGGACATGTCTTCGACCCCCATGTCATAGGCTAAGGGAACAACCGCTGTGGGATAGCCTTTGGCTTCGAGAAAGGCTGCTATTGATAAAATTCCCCTTGTACAGCATTTGCCATTCTCAGGGGGTGAAATCAAAACACATTTTTTTCTTTTGGAAATTCTGTTCAGTTCTTTCATTTTACTGTTCCCATGCTGTTTTCAACAATATACGCTTTGACACGTTCTCCGCGCCATGCAAATTCAACGGACTTTTTCAGAGTGAGGCTGTTATCCTCAAAGAGTTTTTTCATGTATGTCTCACTGTGTCTGCAAAGCGTTATTTTCATATCTCCGGAAATGCGAAGATACTCAGTTTCCATTTCCTCTTCCCGATCCTGCACCGTAAAGCCGAACATTCCCCCTTTCATTATAATCCGCCGAACTTCCCCGAAGATAGTTTCCAGATCCCGGAAATGATCGAAAACACCGAGAGAAACAATATGATGAAAACTCGAATCCTGATACGGGAAAGGGGATATTTGCAAATCATGAAGTCTGAGATCAGAGGCAAAACCCTTTGACTCACAAACCCTGAGCATCTCCTCTGCCCCGTCTGTTCCGGATATCCTCAGGCCTGCCCTGTGAAATAAAAGAGATCCTGCCCCGGTACCGATTCCCAAATCCAATAAGGTTTCTTCCGGATTTATGAATTCATACATTAAACCGAACACTATATCAGGTCCACTCCAATGGCGTACTTTAATCATATCATCATATTTTGTAGCAAATTCAACACTGTACATTTCTTTCATAAGCCTCCTTTTATGATTCATGGCGAGCGGCGGTTTCTCTTGGCAAAGCACTGCCGCATAAGTTCAACATCCCGAAAATACAGTTCCAAAGGCCAGTTTCTTACCACAAAGG
>JAOZLU010000164.1 GCA_029934695.1 Desulfobacterales bacterium
CTCATGCCGGACGGGGTTTGCAACCCCGTCCGAAATATTTTGTCCTCATGCCGGGGTTCCCAAAAGCAATTTGTAAAATTGCTCTGCATCTTTGCAAAATTACTCTGCATCTTACCTCATGCCGGTTATTCCCGTATCTTTTCCCGAAAAGTAATTCTCTCAAAACAATCATCAAGGTTGGTAAATTTCGCTCCTTGCAGATTTTTCAGAAACGTGGAAGCCTGTTCCCAGAAGTAAATTTCCACTTCCCAATTTCTTTTTATACAACGCTCCAAAGTTGAAACATAATCCTGATCGCCCGCTACAATTGCAATCACACCCGGCACGGAATTGTCTTCCATGGTGTCTCGGACAGCATTTATGACTTCCGCATCAACTCTTTTCTCTTTCCCTGTATAAAGGCTGCGGTCAAAAATTCTCGGCTCAACATGCAGCTCTCTCAGTTTGCCCCACAAAGCATCGTTATCAGGGGGGCTTGAGCCTACAAGAACCGTCTCTTTCAGAGAACGCCCCTGCCGAACTTCATCCAATAATGCTCCGTAGCTGATTCTCAGCCTGACAACCAATTCGTCGTCATAATAAAACTTGATCCGTGCGACTCTCTGGGCCTCAACAAAAATATTTGAATTGTCAATAAAAAGATGTAACCCGTTCATTTTGATCCTCCGATTTTGTAAATTTTTTTCACACAGATATTTTTTTACTTCTTTGTTTGAAATGTCTGATCAGCAAAAATGGAAACCAAATTTTAAAAAAAATGTTTTCCTTTGACTTTCAATCATAATTTCCTTTTCCCATTTTCATAATCTTTTGTCAATAAGTTGTTGGAAACATGAAAATCAGAGAAAGAAGCCCAATTTTTTAAAAAAAATCATTCAGTTGTCTCTACGGGACGGGAAAAATTCAATTCATCAGGGGACAGCTTTTTCAGTTCCCATACGCATCAGGCTAATACCACAACTTACAAGTTCGTCACCCTTTTTTATATAATAGATAAGAGGGGGGGACGAATTTATGATTTGCTGTACTAATATCTTAACTCTCTGTTTCTATTAACCACAGGAACAGCCTGCCATAATCGCCGAAGACGGACAAGAGTTTTAAAAATCAGGTTGACCACTTTTAAATTTGATATTATACAACGGCATTTAGCAAGCAACTGCTTGAAATCATATAAAATTATTAATAAAATAAAAAAATATCGCAAGTGTTTTGAATTTGATCTTGACATTCACAGAAATAACAATTAATTTAACTGTAGTTGAGTGGGTTTTAAAATCCTTTGAGAGTACCGACTCTGTCAACGAGGGGATTACCGAGTCCCCATCAGTTTTAGGATGCGTTCATAACGCCTTTGAGAATACCGACTCTACCAACCACTATCTATTTTTTTTAGAGGTGGGTAAACTCTGGGCTGATGAAAATGTCACAAACAGAGTTGCCAATTGTGATCCCGTTTTTGTTCCGCCTATTTTTTTCAACTTAAAAATCAGTCGGTTACAAAATAGCCGGAACAAAAACGGGATCAGCTTTTTGAGAGCATCAACAACAGATTCATCACCCCAGATAAACCCTGATTTTTTTCTCCCCCTTCCTTTACCTGATCTTCATCCATTTTATTGTGGAGGAAGATATCCGGCTTTCCACGGTGCAGGACTTGTTTTCATCATTGCCGGAAATGTGGTCCAGAAATTTGGAACGGGTGATTGACGATCATTCTTAACTTCTGGCCACGGGAACAGCTCGGATTTGCCAATCCGAGCCGAGCGTCAATCTGCTGAGAAGAGCTAGCCTTCATCATTGCTTGAAAACGACGATGACGAGGAGGATGACGAAGGTATGCGTTCCAGTATCCGGTCTGCCAGCCGTGAAAAGGGCAGGCTCTGAAGATAGACGGTTCCAGTGCCGCTCAATGTCGCAAGGAACAGCCCTTCTCCTCCGAAAAACATGGATTTGAGACCGCCTGAGCGTTGAATATCGTAGTCAATGCCCGGACTGAACGCGACAAGACACCCTGTATCCACCCGGAGAGTCTCGCTGTCCAGCTTCTTCTCCACCATGGTTCCGCCTGCATGGACAAAGGCCATCCCGTCTCCGCGGAGCCGCTGAAGGATAAATCCCTCTCCGCCGAAGAATCCCGCACCCAACTTTTTGTTAAAGGCGATACCGATTTCCGTGCCTAATGCGGCACAGAGGAACGCGTCTTTCTGGCAGATCAGTTCACCGCCGATTTGGGACATGTCCACCGGCATGATTTTTCCCGGATACGGCGCTGCAAACGCGACGCGCTTCTTTCCGGAGCCGGTGTTTGTGAAATGAGTCATAAACAATGATTCGCCTGTGAGCATCCGCTTCCCCGCACCGAAAAGCTTGCCCATAAATCCCTGGTCCGCTTTGGAACCGTCGCCCATTTTGCTCTCAAATGTGATGCCGTCCTCCATCCAGTTCATAACGCCGGCCTCGGCAACCACGGCCTCATCCGGATCAAGCTCCACCTCAACGACCTGCATGTCGCTGCCCATGATTTCATAATCAACTTCATGGCATTTCATACTTTTTTTCCTTTCTTTTATGGGGTTAATCGTCCGTCTGTTCTGTCTTCCATATTTCATCCGTCAAAAATTATCACAACTTTCTGAAATCAGTAATGTCATCACCAGAAAAAAGATATGCTGTGAAATTTAACCTGCTGATTTTACCATCCACACCCAGATTGTCAAATCAAAACACAAGAGTATTTGATCTTCCCCAGAATATGTCACCGGGGAAGGACCTGATGATTTCAGAAATTCTTAACACATCCGGGCATATTCCTCATCGGTATTGACAAAAAAATCCGGATCATCAGAATAGCGGTGCTGAAGATAACACCTGCTTAATGCTGTACCACCGGTCAGATAAAAGGGGGTATTCAGGTTTTTTACGATTCCGATGATCCCATCCTGAAGGGGATAAAGCCTGTCTGTGTAATATTCTTGCGGCCCGGGTAAAATGATGAAACTGTTTTTTCCCTCGGCAAGAAACGCACGGAATTCATCGGCATCCACGGCATAATCCCATACGAACGATGTGTTTCAGGGGTATTTGTTTTAACACGATTCCTTTTTAATTTCAGCACTCCGTTTCGCTCGTCCCTCGCTCAATTCCGTACATAGCGAACGATCAAACCCTATAATTTTTTCAAATAACAAAACCCTGGTAAAAAGCAAATTATTATTCCATATCAACTTTTTAAGATTGCCAACAAAAAAAATTTCATGTAATCTGTCAGACTCTATCGGAAACAAAGGATCAGAAATTGAAAGGTTGAAAGGTTGAAAGTTTCATTTTTTCAGTAAGATATAATTGATTTTCAGCTTTTTCTGTTCTGGAATGCCTGTTTCCGATATTCGGCAGGTTGAACAGGTACGCCGGGTATTTGTTTATTGGAAAAGACCTTATAACATTATGAACCTGAAATAAAGAAGTTTTTAATTTAATTGAGGAGAATGCCATGGAATTCAAAGATTATCAGAGCATCCACCAAATGCTCAAAGAAACGGTGGACAGCCGTGGCGGGCAAGCCGCGTATAAATGGTTTCTGGAGGGCGGCCAGCTTGTGTCGGTCATCTGGGAGGAATTTTACGATCAGGTAAAAAAAGTTTCAAAAAGCCTTATGGCCCTTGATGTCAGAAAGAATGACAAGGTGAACATTATCAGTTACACCTGCTACAGATGGATGTTGTCAGATATAGGGATCAGCAGCATCGGCGCGTGTACGGTGGGAATCTATCAGTCCAACCTGGCCAAAGATTGCAAATATGTCATCAATCATTCAGATTCGGTGCTCATCTTTGCCGAAGATGAAACCCAACTGAAAAAACTTCTGGAAATCAGGGAGGATATCCCCGATGTCCGGAAAGTGGTGCTTTTCAACGGGACATACTCAAAGGATGATGACTGGATCGTCACTTTTGAGGAATTTCTTAAATTGGGAGAGGATATATCGGATGACGCGTTTCAGCAACGCACTGATGAAGTAAGCCCCGATGACCCCGCAGGTATTGTCTATACCTCAGGCACCACAGGTGTGCCCAAAGGTGCCGTGCTGACCCATGATAATGTCACCTTTACAGCACAGTCTGTCAAGGGTAGCGGAGAGTTCAGGGATGGCGACGAGATGTTTCTTTTCCTTCCCCTGGCCCATGTCTTTGCCAGAACTTGCGCTTACACGGCTCTGCTGGTGGGAAGCACAACCATTTTTAACCGCGCGATGCCCACTCTCATGGAAGACCTCAAAGCTGCCGCGCCGCACTGGTTTATCAGCGTTCCCCGTATTTTTGAAAAAGTTTACTCGAAAGTGATGAGCGGGGCTGAGGCCAAAGGCGGCATGGCATTGAAAATTTTCAGATGGGCCTGCAATGTCGGAAATCAGGTCAGTGACTGCAAGCTGAACAGACAGCCTGTTCCTCTTTGCGTTGATCTTCAGTATAAACTGGCTGACAAGCTGGTGTTCAGCAAGATGCAGGACGCATTCGGCGGGCGGGTGCGCTGGTGCATCAGCGGAGCCGCGCCTCTGAATCCCGATATCGCCAAATTTTTCCACGCGGCCGGCATTCTGGTGCTGGAAGGGGTCGGCATGACCGAAAATATGTCCTTCACCAATGTCAATCGTGCGGACAACTATCGTTTTGGCTGGGTAGGCCCTCCGGGTCCGGGCATTGAGCAGAAAATCGGCGAGGATGGTGAGATCATGTTCCGAGGTCGGAATGTCATGAAAGAATATTACAAGATGCCCGAAGAAACTGCCGAAACTATAATTGAGGACGGCTGGCAGCTCACAGGCGATCTTGGAGAAATTGACTCGGAGAATTTTCTCAGGATCACCGGCCGGAAAAAGGAGATCATCATCACCGCCGGAGGAAAAAACGTCGCACCCGCTGCCATTGAGGGTGTCCTCGGTGCCTCCAATTATGTCAGCCAGGTGTGTCTCGTCGGAGACAGGCGCAAATATCTGAGTGCGTTAGTATCCCTGGATCCGGAAAATATAGCGGATTATGCCCGGAGAAACGACATCCCCTTTCAGCATGTTGACGATCTGCTGAAGGACGAAAAGATAATGCAGCTTATTGAATCTGAAGTGGCGGAAAAGAACAAGGCGTTTGCTTCTTACGAAACCGTTAAGAAAGTTGCGCTTGTTCCCGAGTTCACCATTGAAAATGATCTCTGCACGCCGACGCTTAAGCTCAAGAAGAATGTGATCATTGACCGGCATGCAGATGAAATCGAGGGCATGTATCCTGACTCGTAATGAAGTATTTGGAGTGCAAAAACAGAGCGGAGCGTTTTTTTTTGTATCCCGCTGCAGCGCAAAAATTACGCTCCGTTGCACTCCGCTTCATTTTTGCACTCCGGAATACCGGGTCGTACGTCGGGAGTTGGATGATCCTCCGGCACCCGCACATCATGAAACCGGACCTTCGCAGAGAGCCATGACTGATTTTGCAGGTCGTCCCGCCTTAACCTGGTAGCTCATAGCATGACAGGCAGTTCCTGCAATGGCAAATTTTTCTGAAGAGGTGTGGCGAGCATGCCTCTGAATATCCAATACCAATGCCTGAATATCCTGAAGATGGGCATGGATCATGGTTTTTGCTTCAATTTCCGAAGGCACACACGGGACAAAATGCTGCAATTCCGCGCTGATTTTTTCTGTCAGACTGATAATTCTATCGGGTTTTGACATCTTATTTCTCCTAATAATAACTTACAATCATGATTCTTTCGGGTTTTCTTGTGTGGATACGCCTGGTCACCTCCCCTGAATCCGTCATAGTCAGGCAAAATTGCTTTACATCCTGCTATGGCAACTGTTAATAGCTTAATGGAAGTGAGGGAAAAGTCAATGGGGTGAAAAGAGTATTCAAGGGTAGGAATATGCTACTTTCAGGTCTTTCGGGTAAATCATTTTTGCCTGCAAATCTTTGACACAGGGATCATTTAAGCCCGATAAGTGTTGCAAATCGCCCTGTCACGCGTTCTCCGCGATAGGAGAAAAACATATCTGTGTTGCACTGGGTGCATATTTCAGCAGAAGATATGTTTTCACTTGGGACACCGGCATCGCAAAGCTGCTCCCTGCTGACTGACCAGAAATCAAAATGATCGGAGCTGTCCCTGTATTTCCAGAACATCTTGGGAATTTCTGCTTTGTAATTGATAAATTCCGCGCAGCACGGGCCTAAAGAGGGGCCGATGCCTGCGACAATATGGCGGGGGTTGCAGCCAAATTCCTTTTTCATCATATTTACGGTATGGCCGATAATATTCTTTATGCTGCCGCGCCATCCCGAATGAACATTCGCCGCGACACGTCCGACAGGATCATACATGAGTACAGCCTGGCAGTCAGCGACCTGGATCACAAGCATTTTTTCAGGGATATCCGTAATCATGGCATCCGCGACCAGCTTGGGAGAATGCTCGGTGTTCCGAATTCGGGCAATTTCTGTCCCGTGAACCTGGCTTGCAAAAACAAGGTCCTTCCCGTCCATGCACTGTGATATCTCAGCACGGTTTTTAATGACCGCACTTTCCTCGTCTCCGACGCTGAAACCCACATTCAGGGTCTGGTAAGCCCCCTTGCTGTATCCCCCGTTTCGCGTAAAAATTCCATGTCGGATATCGGAAAATGCCGCAAGATTCGGGAATTGGAAAAACGGGATATCGTTTTTCTGGGTCAAAATCATTGGTATGTCTCCATAATTTTCTGTATAATCCGGGATGTCGAAGTCCCCGGGACAACGGAGATCCGTTCCACCTTACCACCGCCGGCTTTTACAAAATCAGCCCCGATGATATTTTCCTCGGCCCAGTCAGCTCCTTTTACAAGAACATTCGGTGTCACTGCCCGGATGAGTTTCAAAGGATCCGGCTCATTAAAAAGCGTCACATAGTCAACGCACCACAGGCCGGCAATCACTTCCGCCCGCTGATCCTCGCTCACAATGGGCCTTTTCTCTCCTTTTATGATTCTCACGGATTCATCGGAATTTAAACCGACCACAAGAACATCCCCTTTGTTTCTCGCGGCTGTGAGATACCGCACATGGCCCACATGCAGGATATCAAAGCATCCGTTGGTAAAAACAATGCACTTTCCGCTTTCGCGGAGGATATCCAGTTCTCGGACAAGTTCTTCCAGTTTTAATACTTTAGACATTATATGCATAAAAAATATTCCCTTATGATCTTCATAACATCCTCTATAATAACCAGCTTCTTTGCTTATGTCAACGGAGCGGGTATAAAAAATATGGTCATGCCAGCCGGTATTCCAATGGGAAGAGCGGGTTGAAAAAAAAGCATGAAAGGTCTTGACATCGGCTGAAAAAGGGCATATATCTTTGTCTGATTATAAAATTGGAGGAGGGGGAAAGAACCCTGACCACTGAAAAATGTTTCATATCAGTATGTTAAATCATTCCATCTGGAGCCTTCAGATATAGAGGAACTGAAGAAATTCTCTTTTGATCTTTAGGATATTCTTGCGACAGAGAAGAGAGTACGCTGAAATATACCGGCACTATCAAAAGGATATTCGGCGACGAGCTCGCCAACCCCTCGGACGAATTCGTCAATTTTTTTTTGCCTCTCAGGTATATTCGGGAGTCAAAACGCAGGCCCATTTTTCAAAAATTGTCAAAGATGCTCTCAACCAGTTTATCCGTGAAAAGATCAACGACCGCCTGAACTCTGCTCTTAACGACGTGAGAGATCAGGAACCGGAAGAAACAGAAGAGGCTGAGAGATATAAGATAATGGGGTAATACGTTTTTTCCGAGTCCCTTACAGAAGATGAAGTGATTGAAAAAAATTATTCTTTTTGCATACAAATTTTTCCAAGCGATCAGAAAGGCAGGCTCATGTTTAAACGTATCTATATAAACAACTACAAGTGTCTTGTGAATTTTGACTGTCAGATTGATAACATAAATCTTTTTCTGGGGAAAAACGGCTCCGGAAAATCCACTGTGTTTGAAGTTTTAACCGCTATGCAACAGTTCGTATGCCATGGAGGAAAAACAGAAGCTGTCTTTAAAACTGAAAGCAGGACAAGATGGCAAAAACTGAACTGCCAGGATTTCGAGCTGGAGATTGAAGATGAGGAAGGGGGTCGTTACAAATACCAGCTTTCCATAGAGCATCATGAGGACGAACAGAAATCAAGAGTAAAGCACGAGCGACTGTTTTTTGAAGATAAACCTCTTTTAAGATTGGAAGATGGCGGACAGGTGTATCTTTATCGGGACAACTTTTCCGAAGGCCCTGAATATCAGGTTGACTGGTCATTATCCGCAGTGGGGGCTATCCCGCCCCGCAATGACAACACCAGACTGACCTGGTTTAAGAACAGGCTGACCAATTTTATCATTGTTCAGCCCATACCTCCGATGATGTCCAGGGAAAGTCCCCATGAGGCGCCTTATACTTCAGAATATCTGGAAAATTTCACATCCTGGTACCGTTATGTTTCTCAGGATCAGGGGATGGCATTTCAACTGATGAGCAAACTGAAAGAAGTACTGCCCGGATTTGATCATTTCAGATTTGAGGCGGTCGGTGAGAAACACCGTCTGCTGAAAGTTTATTTCAGAAATGAGCAGGACCGGATTCCCACAGCTTATAAATTTTATGAACTCTCCGACGGTCAGCGTATGCTTATCGTACTATATACCTTGCTGTATGCCGTATGTGCTGACCAGAATCGTAAATACACCCTGTGTCTGGACGAACCTGAAAATTTTCTGGCATTGCAGGAAATTCAGCCCTGGCTGACAGAACTCTACGACAGATGCAGTGACGGAGAAATGCAGGCGTTGCTGATTTCCCATCATCCTGAATTTATAAACTATCTGCTTGCCTCTCCTATAGGATACTGGTTTGAGCGTCAGCCCAACCGTCCGGCCCGGGTTAAAAGCATGAAAGATCGGCTCAGAGATGTGGCCGGCAAAGAAAACATGGGAATTTCTGTCTCAGAAATCATAACAAGGGGGTGGCTGAATGAGTGAATACACGAGGGTTGTCATATTATGCGAAGATCGGCAGCAGGAAGTATTCGCACGGCACTTTCTCATAAATTGCGGGATTCGGAAACAGCGGATATATGCGAAAGTTGCTCCGAAAGGCTTAGGATCAGGTGAACAGTATGTCCGTGAAGAATATCCCGAAGAAGTCGGAAGCTATCGCCGCTTTTGCAATCACAAGAACATATCGTTAGTCGTTCTGATAGACGCAGACATGAATACAGTGACAGACCGCCTGAAAAAGTTGGAAGATGAACTTGTGAATGCTTCGCTTGCCAAACGTCAGCCAGATGAAAAGATAGCCATTTTTGTCCCCAAGAGAAATATTGAAACTTGGATTTCGTACTTGCAAGATCAGACACAGACAATAGATGAAGAAAAAGAATATCCGAAATATAAAAAAGAATCTGCATGTAAGCCTTTTGCGGAAAAATTGTCTGCCAATCGTAATCAGGCCCTGCCTGAAAATGCTCCAAGTTCACTAAAAGCTGCTTGTGATGAATTGCCTCGAATTTTATAAATGATAATTTAAACACCGAAATTTTAATTTGAATATTTGACAAATAACGCTTATGCCATATTCTCATATACCTCTGAAAAAAACGTCTGTTCAGAACATTCTCGAATCCCCGTGGCTCGGGCTCCGCCCCGATGTCGTTCTTCATCCCGGGCCCATAGACCCTGACGGACAGCGCTCTTATGTTCTGGAGGACCCGGTGCGTGGAAACAATTTCCGACTGGGTTATGCCGAAGGGGAACTCCTCTACCGTCTGGCAACCGAACCTGATCCCGATGCTGCGGCAGCAGATCTCTACGCCACAACAACACTGCGCCCCTCCCTTGAGGAAATTGCGGCGTTTATCGCCATGCTGCAAAGAGAGGGCGTGGCGATTCTCCCAAAGGAAGAGGTTGTTCGCCGGGAAACCGAGGAAAATTCAATGAATCCGTCTTCTGAAACCACCGAGCCGTTCAGCCTGCGCCGACTGTTGCAGGGTGCTGTGTTTTTCCGTGTGCCGCTTTTAAGACCTGACGCTTTTCTGACCCGGACCCTGCCATACATCTCATGGCTATGGTCGCCAGTCTGCTGCTGGTTTTATATATTGTGCGGCATGATGGGTCTGGTGCTGACGCTTCAGGAAATTGAACTTTACTTCAGCACAGTGAGCTATCTTTTCACGCCCCAGGGAGGACTTGCCTTTTTCCTGTGCCTCGCATTGCTTAAGACAGGCCATGAGTTTGCCCATGCATACTCTGTCAAGGCTTTAAGTCCGGCACTTCATGTCCGGGCCATGGGGATATTCTTCATCGTGTTCTGGCCCCTGCTTTATACCGACACCACCGATGTCTGGAAAATTCCAGACCGCCGGCGACGGATATGGGTGAGCGCGGCCGGCGTCCTTTTTGAGCTGGCAGTCGCGGGAATCGCCCTTCTGATGTGGGCCATACTCCCGGACGGCATCCTCAGGAGCCTGATGTTCTTTCTCTCAGGCACGTCCCTGATATCCTCGGTTTTTGTCAACCTGAATCCGTTCATGCGCTTTGACGGCTACTATGTGCTCATGGACTTATGGGGGATTGACAATCTGCGGCCCCGCGCCTTTGCCATGCTGAGGCATCTCATTCGGCGAATCCTTTTTGACTGGAAAGGCCCTGTTCCGGAGATCCATCCCCGGAGGCGAAGCATGATGTTTTACGGGTTTCTGGCCATCCTGTACCGCATATTCATTGCGATTTCCATTGCGGTTGCTGCGTACCTCCTGTTCTTCAAGATACTTCCGATACTGGCCCTGGCTGTGTTTGGCGTGGAAATCTGGCTGTTCATCATCCGTCCCCTGTGGATTGAAGGCCACAGCATCTTCAAAAACCGCCACTATCTGGGAGCAAAATTCCGTATGGCACTGACTGCCGGCATCTTTTTTGGCCTGCTCGCCCTGCTGTGCGTACCGTTTCCCCGGTTCGAGCGGCTGCCATGCCTGCTGCTGTTCAAAGGAACAAACCGGATTGAAGCCCCCGGGCCCGGCCAACTGGCTCTGGCACTGCCCCAGATAGGTCATAGTGTGGCAGCAGGGGATCTCATCACCCGCCTTGAGGATGATGCCCTGCTGCATGAGGCCCGGAATGCCCGTTTTGACCTTCAGGCGGCCAGAGTTTCCATTGAAAACCTGGGAACCGGGGGAGAAAAGGGGGCATATCGGAACTGGCTCCTGGCAGAGGAAAAACGCCTGACGGCGGCTGTTGAAAAGTATGTTCAGGCCATTGCCCAGATGGAGATCCGTGCGCCGGCACACGGCCGGATCACAGATATTAACCAGGACCTTTATGAAGGCTCGTTTGTGGCCGGCGGAACCTATCTTTTCACCATTGCGACCCCGGATGTGCGTGAACTCAAGGCGTTTGTTCATGAAAATCTCAGGATTCACGAGCAGAGCCTGACAGCTTCCGAATTTCGGCCTTTGGCGGTCAGTCATCGCCTCGCCTCGCCCAGCTATCCGACAGCGTTTCGGGAAAAGAGTGATTTTCCTGCCCATTATCTGCCCAACGAAACTCTGCTTGACTTTGCAGGCGGACCTATTGTATCTGTACAGGATACCCGCGGGGGAAGGCCCCGGGATGCCCATTTTGCATTCACCTTTGACGTTCAGGATGTCCCGCGCTGGCTCCCCCACGGAATGCCGTCATGGATATGGGTGCGGATTCAGAGCCGGTCAGTGGCAGGGCAGGCTTTTGGCAAAATTTGGAGAAGTTTTACAGAAAAAAATTTTTTCTGATGCTCAAATAAAAAAAACCGGGTTTTTTCCCGTCTCCCCTGAAAAAGCCGCTGTTCAGTTTTTTTTTGTCCTGTACACAGGAGCGGGATTGTACTGAACAGTACCATTTACGGCAGATGGTATTCTTTCAGGCCGCAGTAGTAGTAGGGTGGGCTGATGAAAATGTAACAGCCAGAGTTACCAATTGTGATCCCGTTTTTATTCCGTCTGTTTTTTTCAACTTAAAAATCAGTCAGTTATAAATGATCGGAACAAAAACGGGATCAGCTTTCTGAGAGCACCGACAACATATTCATCACCCCAGTAGTAGTAGGGTGGGTGAAGGATTTCGATTTTTTACGCAGTAAAAAACGAAA
>JAOZLU010000748.1 GCA_029934695.1 Desulfobacterales bacterium
CAAACATCAAACATCAAACATCAAACATCAAACATCAAACATCAAACATCAAACGAATTACTTCGCCGGACGGGGTTTGCAACCCCGTCCGGCAATGGGGAGGTGATTTTCATGGGTGAAATAAGAACAACAGTCAAACTCCGAAATATCAAGGAGGGTGACAGCATTGTCGAGGATGCACTGGTTGACAGCGGATCAACTTTTATGGTTATTCCTGAATCTGTCAAAGAGCGTCTTTTGCTTGACGAGATCGAGGATGTCAGGGTGGAAGTTGCAAATGGAAACTCGGAAAATGTCAAGATTGCCGGGTATGCGGAGGTGGAAATACTGGGCAGAAAATCGGTCTTTGACTGTGTTGTGATGGGAAATGAAATTTTAGTGGGTCAGATTGTATTGGAACGGCTTGACCTGCTCTTGGATCCGAGGCGACAGCAACTTATTCCGAGATATCCTGAAATTGTATCTGCCAAAGCAAAAAGGCTGAGAAACTGATATGAATGATATACATGCACTTGTTTTAACTGGCTATGGCTTAAACTGTGACAATGAAACCGCATACTCTTTTGAGCTTGCAGGCGCCAAGGCGACCCGTATGCATATCAATTCCCTGATTGACGGAACAGTGCGCCCTGATAATTTTCAGATCATGGTGTTCGGCGGGGGTTTCAGTTGGGGAGATGATCATGGCGGAGGGGTGGTTCAGGCGGTCCGGCTGAAAAACAACATCGGGGACAGGATTCTCGAATTTATCGAAAAGGGAAACCTCATAATCGGGATCTGCAACGGATTCCAAACCCTTGTCAATCTGGGGCTTTTGCCCGGTTTTGGCAATGATTATGCAACCCGGTCCGTGGCGCTCACGTTCAATGACTGTGGAAATTTCAGGGATGACTGGGTCACGCTGGCAGTCAACCCGGCATCTCCGTGCATTTTTACAAAAGGGCTGGGACAGATGGAACTTCCCATAAGACACGGTGAGGGGAAATTTTATTCTGATGAGTCTGTCATCAGCCGGCTTATTGACTCGCATCAGGTGGCGCTCCGATATGTCCTGGCAAACGGGGAACCTGCCAACGGCGCATTCCCTTTCAATCCCAACGGGTCCCTGCACGACATTGCCGGGATGTGCGATCCAACCGGCCGGATTTTCGGGCTGATGCCTCATCCCGAAGCATTCAACCATGAAACCAACCATCCTGACTGGACACGCACCAGGGAACGGACAAAACGCCAGGGAGGAAAACCGGATTCAGGCATCACTCCGGGGATACGCATGTTTCAGAATGCGGTGGATTTTTTTCGTTAGACAGATCAGACTTCCGCCTTGATCCAAACCGATGGATTAATGAACGGACCAAAGCGATCTCATGAGTTGCGAGATTGCCGAAAACAGTCACAGAAATCAAGCTATTTAAAGACTGCATAAGCACATGAATTATAAGAAATCCCGCGAGAACCAAAGTATTCCTCTTTAATCAAATCAAAGCCCTTTTCTGCAACTGCTTTTTTTAAAATATTATATTTATATATTGAATAGCCGCTCCATAAAATGGATACAGTCCCCTCTTTTGGTTTGGAAATAAGCTTTATTCCATCTTTCTTTACATTAATTAAGGAGTTCTTTTCCAAATCAGACTTCCTGAGGTAATGCCGATATTTTGGAGTGCCTCCTATGCAGTATATTTTATCAATGTTTTTTATAAGTTTTATAGAATTGGCAGTTCCTCGCCAATCCTGCTTTTCATACGTTATAAAATTTAAAAAAGCAGATATCATCATCACAAATACCAGGCCGGCACTCAAACAGACAGATGGAATAATGAAAAGCCTGCCTTTGCCTGATTGTTCATTACTGACTGTGTCTGAGAATATAACGGATACTATCAGATATGAGTATGGAAGCAGCACGATCAGATTTCTGGTTATGATAATCGGTTTATAGAGCGTCGTTATAAGCAGAGAGAATAATATTACAAGCAGGATAACCGAAAGAGAGTAAGAAATTCTTCTATTTGTAGCAATCAAAAAAGGACTTGATTGGAAAGCTGTCCTGTACAGGGCAAACATCACCAGTGTTCCAAATGCACATTTACTTGCCATAAACAGGGTAAAAAAACCCATAAAGTGATGGTGGACCGGAATTGCAGCAATCCAGGAAGCTCTTTTTCCTGTCATGTGGCTTATATTGAGAAACAACCACGGCGCGAAGGCTGTCATGGAAAATAATCCCAGAAAAAAGATTCTTCGTCTTGATACGTTTAAAAAAGACATCAGGACAATCAGATTTGAAAAGTATAAAAGAGAACCGAAATAATGCGTATGACAAATCAGAAAGCCGATTACAAAAAGTTCTGATGCATCACGGAAATTCATATCTTCAGACATTATCAGTTTCAGTGATTTTAACATCAGGATCACAGACAATAACAGTAACAGAGAATAATTTCGGGCTTCATGCGAATAGTATATTCCGCCCCATGACACAGCAAGCAAAGCTGTAATCAGCAATGCCTCCTTTTTACCAAACAATTTTCCGCCATAAAGGTAAGCTGTACAGACAGATGAAACACCGAAAATTATACTTGGAACACGGACGATGTAGTCAGAATCACCGAACAGACGAATCCAATAATAGAGAATAGACTGATATAGCGGGGGATGAGTCTCATAAACCATTTCACCCCAGAACATTTCATATAATGAATTCCACCCGTAGGCAGTTGTGACAGAATACAATTCATCAACCCATAAACTACGCCCGTCCGGATAAATCCTTATTATCAGACCAAATAGGCAGGCAAACATAAAGACAATGTTAATTTTGTCTTGGAAAATACCGGTTTTTTTCAAGTATATCTCCTTTTCATCATTATGTAAAAAATTTTCCTGTTATATCAGGGAGATGATCGGAGAAGTCAGTCTCCTGCGCCGGACGGGGTTTGCAACCCCGGGCGGGGTTTGTTATAAGCGTTTGTATATGTCTTTCCGATGCCCGATCTTCACCACCAGGATTACAAGTATACTAAAGTATATCATCTTCTTGATTCTAATTGTTTTATTATCAGTCGGTTACAGG
>JAOZLU010000749.1 GCA_029934695.1 Desulfobacterales bacterium
GCCAATGCGCGGCATACCCGAATAGAACTGAAGGAGGAATCATGGAAAAGGTGCTGGGGATGTGGGAGGGGTACAAACGAAGCCCGGGCCCTGGAACTCATGGCTTGTTATAAGGTCATCACAGACAAATATCTCAGGTAAACAAAAAGTGGTACAACTTACAAGTTCCTGAAAGTCAGTCTGCCGGAATAACTTTCCATTGTGAGCCGCAGATGAACGCAGACGGCCTGACTCATCCGCGGTTTGTGAAAGCTGTTTTTCCAGAAAAAAAATCCCGGAAAACTTTTGATGCTGTATGTTCCTGTCCCTTAAATCCGTTATAATCAGTATAATTTTAATGGTTCACAAAAAATGTTCACAAAATGATTGACAACAATATCAGGGTCTGGTAAAGAGATTTTTAAATTCAAAATATTGAAGCGGAAATCAGCCATGAAAAATATAATATCCATTGTCAGCCTCATCCTTATTATCGTCCTCGCAGAGGGAGTACTCCTTTCCTGCGAGGCAGATGGCTGATAATGGCATAATTTTTTATAATCTGTTCAGAAAATTAAAAAATCCGTTATCAGCATTGGAAGCTGGTAACGGATTTTTTTTTGGAGCCTGACCAACGAAAAATGACAGCGTAAAAAAAGGAATCGAAAGGTGCCACCGTTCCTTTTTATAAGGAAAGGCTTTGCGGCTCTTTGTGTTCTTTGTGGCTCTGTGTGAATTTTTTTATGAACTGGAATCCTGAAGTTGAAAAAGATGCTGAAAAAAGTGCGGAATCTGCCCTGATCCTTGTCGATATAGAAGGGAGTTCAGGTGTTTATGAAAAAGAGCAATGCAAAACCCATTCAGAAAAATGGAAAAAAGCGAGACACCTTCTGACCGCTGACGTGAATGCCGCTATCCGTGGCCTCAAAGCGGCAGGGATCGTAAAAATTATAGTAAAGGACATGCATGCCAGCGGGTTCAACCTGGTTCGTGAAAATATAGAGAACAATGTACGATGTTTACAGGGCCATTTCTGGAAACCAGTGCCTCTTATAGGGAAAATGCCCCAAGTCGATGTCGCTATTATGATCGGCTGGCATGCGGGGCCAGACCAGGCAGATGGTTTCAGCCCCCATATCTTTCACAGAGTGGTCCGGTGTCTTGAAATCAACGGCAGACCCATAACAGAAGTGGAACTTTTTGCCTCGGTTTTAGGCGAATTCAATATCCCGGCAGCTGTTTTGACAGCCGATTATGTGACTATAAACCGAGTTATCAAAACCATGCCCTGGCTTTTGTTCCATGAAATTCCCAAACAACAGATCTCAGATGAGAAAATTGCAATAATCCATGACAAGATCGAGGCAAAGGTAGCCAAAAGCATAAAAAGAGGCAGTGATTCATACAAGCCTTTAATATTTGGCCCCCATCAGGTTAAAATGAAAATCCCCGGGAAAACCCTTATATGGGAATCGCGTTCCGGACTTGATACCTACAGAAAAATTCTGGCAGAGTTCGTGTTCAAGCCATGCCCGGAGCTTTTTTTGCCCCTTGGACTGGCTTTTTATCGCGTTTGGTCGAAAATGAAAATAATGAACTGCAAGGATTGAATTCAGTAAGGATTTTGCAATTCTCGATATTTCGTAGGATGGCGGAAGCGTAAGTACCGCCTAAAGGCGGAACTGCGAACTGGAAGCGTAAACTGACATATATCAACAAAAAAATAATAACAGGAGAATTTAAAATGGCTGAAATAGATTTTGGCGGTGTTGTGGAAGACGTGATTACATCTGAAGAATTTTCTCTGGACAAAGCCAGGGAAATCCTCAAAGACGAAAAAATCACAGTGCTCGGTTACGGCGTTCAGGGGCCGGCTCAGGCGTTGAATCTCAAAGATAACGGCTTTCCTGTCATCATCGGGCAGCTCGAAGGCGATGAATATTGGGACCGCGCCGTTGCGGACGGGTTTGTTCCGGGCGAGACGCTTTTTCCCCTCGAAGAAGCCGCCAAAAGAGGCACAATTATCAAGTATCTTCTTTCCGATGCAGGACAGGCTGCAGTATGGCCCCAGTTGAAGGAATGTCTCAACGAGGGAGATGCGCTTTATTTTTCGCACGGGTTTTCCATTGTCTATAAGGAGCAGACCGGCATCATTCCGCCGGATAATGTTGATGTGATCCTGGTGGCTCCCAAAGGCTCGGGCCGCAGTGTGCGCGCCAATTTTCTGGACGGAAGCGGAATCAATTCCAGTTACGCAGTGCATCAGGACGCTACCGGCAGAGCAACGGAAAGAACCCTTGCTGTTGGCATTGCCATCGGATCAGGATATCTCTTTCCCACGACATTTGAAAAGGAAGTTCACAGCGACCTGACCGGTGAGCGCGGTGTGCTGATGGGATGTCTGGCCGGCGTAATGGAAGCCCAGTATAATGTGCTGAGGAAAAACGGACACAGTCCGAGCGAGGCATTTAATGAGACGGTGGAGGAACTCACCCAGAGCCTGATTCGTCTTGTTGCGGAAAACGGCATGGACTGGATGTTCGGCAATTGCAGCACCACTGCACAGAGAGGCGCGCTGGACTGGGCGCCCAGATTTCGGGATGCAGTGGTTCCCCTCTTTGATGAACTGTATGAAAGTGTTGTGTCGGGCAAGGAGACAAAGCGGGTGATTGAGGTGAACAGTGCCCCGGATTATCTGGAAAAACTGAGAAAAGAACTGGATGTGATCAAAAATTCGGAAATGTGGAAAGCAGGCGCAGCGGTTCGCTCGCTGAGACCTGAAAACAGAGGAAAATAACAAATTGAGTGTTGAGTGACAGGGCGGAAATGTTGCGGACGGGATTGCAAATCCCGTCCGGCCACAAGTGTTTGGATATTGAGTATTCATCAAATACACTCAGACACTCAAAGACTTAGGGAACTCCAAAAATAAATAATATACCCGATTCAGAAAAATGTAGGGTGGGTGCAGCGAAGCGGAACCCACCCTACATTCAGGATATTTTACTTTTTGGGGAATCCCTTAAAATATTTAAAACACTTTGGGGAGAAACATAATGGAACCGATATTACTATACGACACCACC
>JAOZLU010000165.1:0-1424 GCA_029934695.1 Desulfobacterales bacterium
TATTTGTTATTTGTTATTTGTTATTTGTTATTTGTTATTTGTTATTTGTTATTTTAACCTTTCATCCGCTTCCGAATGTTCGCTGATGTAAGAACTTACAAAAGATTCCAATATAAAAAAATGTTGCAAAAAGCAACAAAAAATTATAAGTTCCCAGTCTGATAAAACAATGGCAGTGTTCCAAATCTGAATATAACCCTAATACAACAATTTACCCCCTCTCTTATATAATAGATAGAGATGGGACGAATTTATAAGTTGTCAGCAGATCTGAAACCATCCGGCTTTGTTCGGATTCAGCAATTCAAACCGAGCGTTAACGGATATGAACTATTTAATGATGTTTGAGATATTTGTTTTTTATGAATTCCGATATGGCACGTTATCCTGAATATATGATCACTGTGGGCGATCTCAGCCGTTTTACCGGTCAGACTGAGAAGCATATTCTCAATTCCTTTGACAAGGAAGCACTTCTCAGACTCCCGGGCGGCAAACGGGGAATTCCGCCTCAGCATGTCAAAGCGTATATTTCTGAAAGAAAATTGAATTATTCATTCAAAATTGTCGCTCATATCAACCTGAAAGGGGGGACCGGAAAGACGACAACCACCATAACCGCAGCTGCCAGAGCCGCACAATATGGTTTCAAAACATGCATTCTGGATATGGATCCTCAGGGGAACGCTTCGCTGGCTTTTGACAGGATGCCTGAAGAGGATGATCCTGTCTTTTGTGACATTTGGCAGAATCCGGGTGAAATGGTCATGGGATCATTGAAACTTGTTGAAGATTATTTGTATATCCTTCCGTCTTCATTAGAGAACAGCCTGCTTGATGTGGATTTGATGAACCCCCGTTCGCAAAAACATGCTGTTAGCGGCGTTTGTCAAGAACTCAGGAAAAACGGATTTGATCTGGTGATGATTGACTGCCCACCATCCCTGGGGACTGCTGTTATTTCAACAATTTGTGCCGCAGACACTGTTGTCATTCCTGTTTGCAGCGATCTTTTTTCCATGAAAGGAATGGAACTGACACTGAGTGAAATATCTTCCATAAGCAAGGCGTTTCATCTTGAGCCGCCTGAAACAGGCATTCTTTATACAAAATTCGATAAACGGATAAAGGTCTCGAAAAATGCCTTGGAACGAATTTCTTCAAAATATCAGGACCAACTGCTCCCTGTTCCTATCCGGACGAGCAGCGAATTTTCCAAAATGCTTGAGAAGAAAAAAACTGTTTTTGCCTTGAAGGGAAAAAGTTCTGCCAAAGAGGATTATGATATGTATCTCACCTATCTTTTAAAAAGAAACGAGACCCGAAGAAGAAACGGAGGAAAATGATGGATATGACAGATACATCTGCACCTGAGATAAAAATCAGGCGGACAAGGAAACGGTTATATGATCCATTGCCTGAAG
>JAOZLU010000165.1:1524-12097 GCA_029934695.1 Desulfobacterales bacterium
CCTGAGATAAAAATCAGGCGGACAAGGAAACGGTTATATGATCCATTGCCTGAAGAAGATGATAAAACGCCGGTTGCGTCGGTGCCGGAACCTTCGGCAGCCGAACCTCCGGATAAAGAGCCATCGAACTCGGAACATCCGGCAGCCCAAGCTTCAGAGGGAGAGCCGTCAGATTTGGAATATCCGGTAATTGAATCTTCCTTTGATGAATCAAGGGCAGCACGGGCGGATAAAATCATAAAAAATTACGTTCTGTGGTCGGCCGGGACTGCATTGATTCCTTTGCCATTAGTGGACTTTGTCGCTGTAGCGGCAATTGAGTTGAAGATGCTGAAAAAGCTGAGCGACCACTATGAAATGGAATTTTCACATCAAAGGGGAAAATCGCTGATCGCCTCTCTGATAGGGGGAGTACATGCAAGGGCATTTTCTGTAAGTTTGTTTAAATTCATACCGGTTTTCGGCATGACTGGCGCAGTCGTATCACTGGGAGCCCTTTCCGGAGCGGTGACGTATGCGGTGGGAAAAGTATTTGTACAACATTTTGAAACAGGAGGAACATTGTTGGATTTTGATCCGTCAAAGGTTAAAGCCTTCTTTGCTGAAAAGTGCAGGGAAGGCCGGAAAGCAGCTTCAGATATGCAGAAACCAACAGCGTGATAAGTATCCGTGCATATTTTTTTTCCGGACGGGGTTGCAAACCCCGTCCGGCAGAGTCCGGCATAAGATTTATAATTGAAAGAGAGTAAAACTATGAGAAAATTTATTTTTGTATTTATGATATTACCTGTGTTTTTCATATTCACTGGGCTGACGTTTGCTGACTCGAAAGGCATCCCGGCTTCATCCCACAAATCATCCCCCAGGATTATAGGGGGCCATGAAACAGAGAGAGATGCCTGGCCCTGGATGGCAATTCTCGTTGAGCCGGATGTGTTCCCACTTTCCAATGCCCAATATTGTGGGGGGACGCTTATCGCCCCCGGATGGGTCATCACAGCCGGCCATTGTGTGAAAGACAGGCGGAACCTGGATTTGGATCCCGAAGAAATCGAAGTGGTCATGGGCATCCACGATATGAAAAATGACCAGGAGGATCGGATCAGGGTCAGGAGAATTATTTCGCACTCTTCATACAACCGTTTTACAGAATTTAATTTTGATATTGCGCTCCTGGAATTGCAGAGGGAAACCTATTCTTATGAAACCGTCTCATTGCTTACAGAAGATATTCCTCTTGAAGGAAAAGAGGCCCTTGTGCTGGGATGGGGAGATACCTATAAACCAGATACCGGAAAATTGCAGGAAGTCACCGTCCCTGTTGTCTCCAATGCTGAATGCAACCGGGCGCATCTTGCAACAGGCGACTATTATGAAGACCCCGTGACTGAGAACATGATGTGCGCGGGCAAAGCAGGCAAAGATTCCTGTGTGGGGGACAGCGGCGGACCGCTTCTGGTAAAAGATGAGAGTGGAACCTGGATCCAGGCCGGGCTGGTCAGCTGGGGCGGGGATATCTGCGGAGACAGGGATTTATACGGCGTTTACACCCGCATATCGCTGATGACGGACTTCATCAATGAATATGTATTCCAGACGACTCCCATTGACAACTGCCCTGACGATCCTGACAAAACTGAACCCGGAATATGCGGCTGCGGACAGCCGGATACAGACGGCGACAGCGATGGGACCCCTGACTGCAATGACAACTGCCCCGAGATAAAAAACCCGGATCAGGCTGACAGAGACGGGGATGGCGTTGGCAATCTGTGCGACCATCACAGTGCGGATTATAATCCGCCGGATTATGAGATCAGCCTCTCGGAGCTGCTTCGAGTCCAGCAGCTTTACACTCAGGGGGCTTATCATTGCGATTCCCACGGAGAAGACGGATATGCTTCCGGAAGCGGAGACCAGACATGCGCCCCTCACAATTCAGACTACAACCCCCAGGATTGGCGTATTGGCATAAGCGAACTTTTGCGGATGATTCAGCTCTACAACCTCTTCGGATATCATGCAGCTTCTTACACAGAGGACGGGTTTGCAGTGGGGCCCTTCGGCAAGCTCAGGGTGCGTCCCGGCCCCTGAGCTATTTCATATCCTGCTATTCAGCAGAAACAAAAAAGCGTGCAAGCTTCTGACAATTTTGACTTTGCTTCCAGCATCATATCGGCGATCTGAGATTTTCACAGCAAATTTTATCTGAATATACGGACAAGCAGAAACCCGACAGACAGGACAGCAAGAGGATGAGCAATTATCCCGGCATGTATGAGGAGTGTCAGTTTTTTCCCGGATCCCTGCTCATGCAGCCTGTTAATGAGTATTGATATCAGAATACACAGTATTATGAACACATAAGCTGTGCAGAAACCGTACTCCAATGCTGTCATATATTCAACAGGCAAGTCTGACTGATTTTTCAGATGGGCGGCAGTGTTTATCACAAGTGCGCTTATGGATATCAGCACACGAATGCCAATCCCGGAGGGCCGTATAAAGTAAATCATGTATAAAATCACCAGCACCGCAATAATCGGAGAAAACTTTTTAAGAATGAAAAACGGGTCTTTTCTCCTGATGTGTATTTCAGCATTGAACTGAGAATAACTGATCGTGAGCTGCGAATCAAAATACTTGGGATTTCCGAAACTGGAATTTTTTGTCAGAATATCCGAATGAAACGATATTCCGGTCATATCCCATTCTGCCACACTCTTGTTTACAGACAGACGCATAACATCCGGATCCGGAATGTAAATCAGCTTGTCTCTTGTCAGTCGGGCATGACGGAAACGCACAGGCATAAGGTGACGGGCAAAGGGATAACCATGAAAGTCAAGCCTGTTTTTAAAATCAGCTTTCACACGATATTCCCTGGTCGTTATGCCATCTGTCATCTCCTCTGAGACAGGCTGTCCCAGCGTGATCGGCTCCACGGAATTACTGAATTTGATGCTGGTGTCATCCAGCTTCCCGGAATAACGGAACCGGAGATTGAAATCCATGGAATACACTGAGTCCTTTGTACCCAACATGCTTATTTCATTGACTTTGATATCTGTATAGACTGTCCAGGCACTAATCATATATTTCCCGTCAATCACTATGACTTCACCCTCCAGAATCTTTTTAAAAATATTCTCAACACCCTTCGGATCAGTGATCTGCTGATATTGTGAAAAAGCCGGAACAAGCTTATTGTTCTCATAGATCCCTACGCTGTACGGCCTGCTCACATTGCCGCCCGAATCAAAATAAATATATCCGCTTACGCCGGCGATTGCATGACTCTGATCATAAAACTCCGCCAGAGCGGTTATTATTTTTCTTCGGCCCTGCCGTATATCTCCTTCCCTCTGAATCCCAATTTTTTTTATGGCTTCAACCGCAGTCTGCGCCGCGTCATAATAACACGCGGATACCCATGTAGGACTCTCTTCATATTTTTCTTTAAATTCATGTTCAAAGATATATGCTTGTTCATTGCCTATGCCGCTCATGTACGGAGTTATACAATAAAAGCTGCCCAGACCGGGCTGCAATCTCTTGAAAAATTCACGGCCTGAAAATGTCATAACGGAACAGGCTTTTTCAGCATTTTTTAATGCTGTGACAATTTTTGCGCTTTCAACTGAATATAGTGCCAGCAGAAACATTTCTGGCTCATTATTTTCATTTAAGGAATTGATAATTTCCTTCAACTGTGCGTCCTGATTCTGATTTGCATCATAAGCCCATTTTTTTCTGATCTCAATGTCCAGGTTTTTTGCTGTATTTTCAAACCCCGAGGCAAGAGAACGGCCATAAGCATCATTGGCAAATATGATGCTCACTGATCTCTTCTTCAGAGTTCTGCTGACATAATTCATCATAAACTTTGCCAGCAGTCTGTTATTCGGTATCACACTGAAATAGTTGTTTCCAAAAGTGACAGCTTCAGCCGTGGAAGAGCCGGTAATGGCAGGGATTTCTTTTTTGTTATAAATTTTCCCCGCGGCAATGGAGGCGGAACTCTGGTAGTGTCCGAGCACAACTAATGCTTTGTTCTCATCAGCAATTTCGGAAGCAATTTTTCCGGCGGTTTTTTTATCATTTTTGTCATCATAAATAAGCAGCTTTATTTTCCTTCCGTCAATCCCTCCCTGTTTGTTCACTTTATCCAGATATAAATCAGTGCCCATGAGCATTGCCTGTCCGTCTGCCGTGTTCATAGGTCCTGCCAAGGCGATATAAACAACATCTTCTTTTAACATGGATGCTATTCGCGGGTATAATAACATGATGGTTATGTTGATAAATATTATTGATAAAATTATCAGAAGTGTTTTTTTCATGATATTCGTATGCACGGGATTTTAATATTTGTGCCGTCCGGCAATGCCCTGCTAAAGCGAATTTTTGATATATAAATATATAAGTAGCAAGGCACTTGTCAGAACAATCAGAACAATACAAGGATTCTCCGCTATGGTGATGATTTTTATCTCTTTGTCAGCCTTGTGCAAATTATAGCTTAATATTGACATTAAAACGGATATTCCTGATAATAAATATATTATGCAAAATGCGTACTCAAGGATAATAAACCCCGGAGCGATGTCTGAAAAAAACAGATAATGAATTGCCACTGTCAACAGCGCAGGCGTTATGGACATCAACACACGAACAGCAGGCCGATCCCGGGAGATGAAACAAACTGAACATAAAATCACTGTCATCACAATAACAGGGAACAAAACTTTGAAAGTTTTCCTCTCTATCTGAATCTCTGCGTTAAATCGGGAATGCTGAATCTTTGCGTCCTGAGATACTGAAGTGTTCATGGTATCCTGATAATACAATATATCATTGATATTCCAGCCAGTCACGGCATTGATTTTGTCGGCACCTGACAAGGGCATGCCCAGAATGTCGGCAACATAAATCAGTTTGTTGCTAGGCAACCCGGTATGGTAAAGACTGACACGGAGTGCCTGATGATCAAAAGGATAAGTGTGAAGATCAAAATCATTTTTAAAATCCGCTTTCACACGATATGTTCGGACAGTGACATTGTCTGCACTCTCCTCCATAACCGGCCGCTCCAGTCTGATCGGGTTCACTGCATTTGTGAATCGGATACTGGTATCGTCAAAATCTCCCTGGAAACGAAACCAGAGATAAAAATCTGCGGTATAAGTATGGTTTCCCAGATTACGGATTTCATTTATGTCAATACCAGCATATACCACCCTTATTTCTATCATATCATAAGCGGTCTCACTGTCTCCCGATCCCTCAGATTCAAGTGCCTGATACTGAGAAAACGCGGGAAGAAGTCTCTGCTTCTGATAGAGTCCGACAGTCAGGTGGCTGGACGCACCGCCGTCTTTGTCAAAATAAACAGCCCCGCTCACACCGCTGACCGCTCTGTCATAAGTGTTGAACCTTGCCAAAGCATCTCTGAGTTTTCTTCGGTCCTCCCGTATGTCCTGCCAGTAAAATCCGGCCTGTTCAATGGCCTCGGATACAACTTTCATGGCATCATAATAACAGAAGCTGAATGTATGAGGCTCCTCATTATATTTTTTCTTGAATTCTTTTCTGAACATCCGCGCTTCTTTATTTGCAATATCAACAAGGAAGGGGGTTATCACATATATTCCGTCTGAATAATACCCGGGCGACAGCCGTTCCATAGTATAGTTGTTGAATTCATCAAGAAAGGTGGAAGCAGCAAATGAGTCAGAGCCTATGACCGAATAATCCGTGCCAGGGTATTTCAGCGATGTGAGAATTTTTATCGCTTCCGCTGAATGCGTTGCGAAAAATATTATGCCCGGATCCTTTACGGATCTTAATTCAATGACAATTTCTTCCAATTCATCGTTCAATTTTTTACTGTCCGTGTCAAACTCCCATTTGTTTATAACCCTGATTCCCTGATCCGCGGCTGCCTTTTCAAAACCTCCGGCAAGAGAAGCGCCATACTCATCTGTATCAGATATGATACTTGCCGAAGCCTTCTTCAAAACTTTTTTTATGTAATTTGCCGCGAAATTTACTGTAAGATTATTCCCCGGCACTGTTCGGAAATACCAGTCATTTCCAGAAATGACAGACTCACTTGTGGCAGAAGCGGTGACAGCGGGTATTCCGTTTTTTTTATAAATTTCTCCCGCAACAAAAGAAGTGGAACTGTAATAATGTCCGAGCACAAGAAGAACCTTGTTGTCATCAGCAATCTGGGAGGCTACCTTCATGGCGACGCGTTTGTCGTTTTTATCATCAAAAATAATCAGCTTTATTTTCCTGTCACCAATTTTCTTCTCGTTATTTATTTTATCAAGATATAAACGAATCCCTCTGAGCATAGCCTCTCCCTCAGTCTTGTTCGCGCCGCTCATCGGCCCTGCCACAGCAATGTAAACAGGCTGCTTTTTATTTTGGAAAAGGGAAGTTTCAGACAATATAAAAATACACGCCGCATTGATTAATATCAATAAAACTGTCAGTAATTTTTTTTTCATTATATTAGTACAGCAACTTACAAGTTCGTCCTCCTCTCTTATACAACAGATAGGGGGACGAATTTACGAGTTGCTGTATTAGTGAATTTGTTGTTGAAAAATTGCTCTGCCGCAGAACAAATTTGTAATTTGTTTTTGTTGCTCTGCTTTATAGTGAATCAGGGATGCTTTTTTGTCCGGATGCAGGGAAACCCGGCTTTCATTTTCCATCAAAATACCAGTCACGAATATGTTGCCCGCCCATAGCCATATGACTCCACCCTTTCACTCTGGGTTTTACCAGAGAATGCCCTCTCTCAAAGTAGATTGGAACAACAGCGCTTTGCTCTTCGCATAAAATCTGTTCAGCCCGTTTATAAAAAGCCTTCCGCTGATCCGGATCAGTTTCTCTCGCGGCTTTATCCATCAGCTCGGCAAACTCCTGGTTTTCCCAGCCAACATAATTGGCGGACTTGAACGGATGAAACTGATCATTAAGAAAGTTGCTGGCATCAGGGTAATCAGCGCACCATCCGAACCGAAATATGTGCGGCCGGGCAGAACGGTCATTTAATAATGCCACATACTCATCCCATGTTGCCTCATGAAGTCTGATCTCTATGTTCAGATAATGTTTTAAAGACACTCTGACTGCCTCTGCAATCTTTGAGTGAGTTTCAGAGACATTATACAGGAGTGTGATCTCAGGAAATCCCCTGCCGTCAGGATATCCGGCCTGGGACAGCCATTCCCGCGCCTGATGGGGAGCAAAGCTTATGCCGACTCCTTCTTTGGGATCAACCGCACCGAAAACAGGCGGACGTGCAAATGTTGTCGCAGGCTCCTCACCTCCGCCGGTTATCACTTCAGTCATAAGCTGGCGGTCAATCGCAGCGGAAACAGCTTTCCGGACAAGGGGATTGTCAACAGGCGGAAGTTTTGTATTAAAACCGTAAGCATAAGTGCAAAACAAGGGTTCTGCTGAATATTCCCTGCTCAGTGCCGGATTCGCCATGATACGCGGAATAGCCGTCAGCGGAAGCCTGAGAAAAGAGCCCCCTATCACATCAAGCTCATTATTTTCATACATTGCCAATCCCAGAGAACTTTGTTCTATGACATAATAACGTATTTCCGGAATGGAGACTTTTTCAGCTTCATAATAGTCAGGATTTTTTCTTAACACCATGACAACCCCTTTTTTCCACAATACAGGCATATAGGGACCGTTGGTCTCAATATTTTTAAGATCAGTCCATTTTTCTTTATGTCTTTCAACAGTGAGTCGCGGCAAAGGGCGATAAACTCCCAAGGTGAGTATGGCGGGAAAGTGGGCAACATGTCTGAGTCTGAATTCAACTGTATAATCATCAATGGCACGCACTCCCAGCTTTGTCATGTCTCTGAGTGTGCCGCTGTTTATTTCCTCAGCATTTTCCAGAATATACAGCATATAGACATAAGGAGATTTTGTTTCCGGGCGTATATTGCGCTGGATTGCCCAGACAACATCATGAGCTGTCACATTGCTCCCGTCTGTCCACATCGCATCCTCACGCATTTGAAATTGATAGGTCATGCCGTCGGCACTGACTGTCCAGCTGAGGGCCAGTTCGGGAACAGGCTGATATGTTTTCGGATCAAAATCGGTCAGTGCCAGGAACAATTGTTCGATTACTTCAATAGATAAGGTCTCACCGGAAAGTCCCGGATCAATTGTCGGAATGCGCCCTTCTGCCGGAACACACAATGTGAGGTCTTCCACATAATCAGACACACTTATCATATCCTCGTTTTGCTCAGATTTCAAAAATACAAAGTGTCCCTTGTGCATTTTTTTGAAAAAGATTTCTTTGCCGGTAATATCTCCCTGGGGCGTAAAAGAATAAGAACCGGTAACTCCCTCCCGGTTCTCAAGAAAGCGGAGGGTTGTGCCGACGACCATCGGCACAGATGAGCCGCTTTCCTCAATGGCAGAACCCAGAACGGAAATGGCATCATAGCTCTGGGCTGCCCAGGTATCGGGGGTAAATCCGAATTCTGATTCAAATTGTTCGACAAAATTCAGGGTCTGCCTTCTCGGATATTCAGGATTAAAAACAGTGGGAACAACAGTGCCTTCCGAAGCTCTTCCCGCTATAGTCCAAAGCTCCGGCGAATCAAGACCGCTTCCTCCGAGAATCGGAACATCCACTCCCATGCCGCGCATCTGTTTTATCAGTTTTACTGCGCTTGGAACTGTTCCCGCTATGAAAACGGAATCGAATTCGTATTCCTTTTTCATCATGGAAATCACACTTCTGAAATCATTTTCCCATTCAAAATAGGACAGAGTGGTGACAATTCTGATTCCTTTCACCTCGGCCTGAGTGTAAAAAATTTCTGCAAGTCTTTTGTGGGCAGAATCTCTTTCATAAAATACCACCGTCTTTTTAAACCCGGTCTTATGAGCAAAATCAGCCTCCTGCCGGCCGATCTCTTCGTCGTCAGGTATGTTTCTGAAGGTAAGTTCGCTGTATAAGGTTAAATCCGGGGCTGTTGCGGCATAAGAGATAAAAACAATACCTGTCTCTTCATAAGTGATGGATACCGAAGCCGCCACTTCTGAGCTGTTATGACCCACGACCGCGATGACATCATTGTTTTTTGCCAGTTTGTTCGCAATTTTCTGCCCCTCACTGAGATTTCCCATATCGTCATAAACGACAGTCTCTATTTTCCTTCCGAGGATACCTCCTTTCTGATTTATTTCCTTCACCGCCAATCTGACTCCGTAAAGAAACAAACTCGGGCTTGTGGAATTTTCAACAATGCCGACAACTATGTTCCCTTCTGCCTCAGCAGCTCTCTCCGCTCTTTTTTTAAATGACGTAGTATAGGTGTCACAGGAAAAAATAAACAGTGCCACGAACAGGAAAATATATCTGCCTGATTTTATTATCATATAATTCATCTGCCTGTTTCTCCGGTCATCTCGGAAAGCGGTATTTCACCCGGACCCGGTTTGTTCTGAGAAGTGTCGGGAATATTTTCCTGCTTTGCCGTGTCCGGAGGCTGTGCTTTGGGAATCGCCTCAGAAGAACTTGACTGATCATGCATCATCGGAATGGTCCCTATCAGCGGCAGTCCTTTGTTTCCGGCTCCGATGACCACGACTTTTGAATTATTTGATTTGGAAAGCTCCAATGTGGCTTTGATCCCCATCCATTCCAGCACTTTTCCTTCAGGAATAGAGGAGGCAATGATTTTGAACTGGTCGCGTATGCCTTCACCTTCGACACGCTTTCTCTGCGCTTCTATTTTTTCTTTCTGGACGATAAATTTATGAGCTTCCACCATCTGTTTCTGCTCTATTTTATACCGTATGGCCTCTGCAACACTTTTTGGCAGTTCGATTCGTTTGATCAGCACTCCGTCAATGTCAATATATCGCTGGGCAACCCGCTCAATGGCAAGGTTGATCGCCTCGACAATCACCGCCCTTCCGGTAGTGTATATCTGTTCCGAACCCATGGTGCCGATGACTTCACGCAGCACGGCCTCTATTTCCGGAATGATTACTGTGTTGACATAATCCGGGCCGATTTTCTTGTGCAGCAGTCCCAGCAGTTTGTATTTCGGAGCGTAACGTATGGACAGAAACAGATGCACCTGCAATCCGTTTTTTGTCAGCACATCAATCTCCGGCGAGATTTGTCGGATTCTGACATTGTAGATATACATTTTGTCCCAGGGCAGTATTGCATGCATTCCTTCGGGATAGATATAATCCACTTTTGTTCCATCCCTGAAACGCATCCAACGCACCCCTGCCTCACCCGACATAATGGTATAAAAAATGTTGTGGGTCAGGTAAACGGTCAGAATCAAAAAAATAATAAAGGATATCAGAATCGGAATGACAATTTTTCTTATTCCGGCTCCCAGTTTTTTAAAAAATTTCATCATCTTGTCGTCAGAAGGTTTTTTTTCGATACCAAAACCAGCAGTAAGCCGATCAGCGGCGAAAATATTATTGAGGAAAATAAATATCCCCAGAATCCCATTTTACGGTTCCACCCTGCCAGAGCAATCAC
>JAOZLU010000166.1 GCA_029934695.1 Desulfobacterales bacterium
ATCAAACATCAAACATCAAACATCAAACATCAAACATCAAACATCAAACATCCATATGTTATCCTTTCTGTTCTTTTCATCATCTTCGTGATCAGTGTGACAAAGCTTTTCATGCTGGGATTTGAGACAGGAGATGTTTATCCGGCGTATTCGTCTCTTCGCTCGGATCCGTTGGGAACAAGAGGGTTTTATGAAAGCTTGGAAAATTTGGGGAATCTCTCGCTCACCCGCAATTTCCGCCCCCTGTCCAAGATGCGCTCCAGTCAGGGAACCACTGTTTTCTGCTTGGGAATGCGTGTAAATGAAATGATATCTATGAACAAAATGGAGATTGAAACCTTTGAGCGGTTGGCAACTGACGGGGGACGTCTGATTTTTTCCTTTCTTCCTGTAAGGGGAAAACGATCTGTGGAAAGAGGGGAGGAATATTTCTCTGCCCTTTCAAAGCGTTGGGGAATATATGTCGTCCGTCGTCTTGAATATGATCTGGACCGTATGAAAAATGCTGAAAGAGTCTTGCCTGAAAAAAAATTGCCGTCTTCTGTTTTATGGCACACAAGGCTTTCTTTTGATGACGACGCTTCCTGGAAGACGATTTACGAGCGTGACAACTATTCTGTTATGACAGAGAAGCAGTTTGGCAGGGGAAGCATTGTTTTTTCATCAGATTCTTATTTTTTCAGCAATGAAGCGTTAAAGAAAGAATGCCATCCTGAACTGCTCGCGTGGCTCATCGGGGGAAATACCCGCCTGGTATTTGACGAGTCCCATTTGGGGATTCAGGAAAAAACCGGAATTGTCGGACTTTTCCGGAAATATCATCTTCATGGATTTTTTTTGGGAATTGCTGTGCTTACAGGGTTGTTTGTCTGGAAAAGTTCAGCGCATTTTGTGCCCCCTTATGAAGATTATCCCTTGGCAGAAGGCCATGATTTCACATCGGAAAAAAATTATACAGAAGGGCTGATCAGCCTGCTACGGCAGAATATCCCGCAGCGGGATATTCTGGGCGTGTGTGTCAAAGAATGGGAAAAAGACCAAGAAATTCCAGATGACAAATCAGAACAGATAAAGGTGCTGTCCGGTGCAGATACTGTCAAAGGATATCAGACAATCTGTCAGATTCTTTCAGAAAAACCAGGGAAGCGGTCTTCCGGATGAACGCTCAAAAAAAACACCTTTAAATTTTTTGAGGGCACAGAATTCAATTTTTCGGATTTTCTGTCCCATTTCCCCATAACGGGACAGATATAGCTTTTAACAAAAAGATTGTCCGGAGTGCCAAACCTGCAGTTTGGCAGAGTCCCATAAGCATCAGGCTAAGATCATAACCAACTGTTTTTATTCATGCATGATCTGCCGGACGGGGTTTGCAACCCCGTCTGCAATGTTCCGTCAATCCCCGCCGGCAAAGGTTTCGGACTGGGTTGCAAACCCCGTCCGGCAATCTTAGATTGATGCATATGTGGCAGAGTCCCCATTTTTCAAAAAGATTGTCCAGAGTGCCAAACTTGCAGTTTGCCACTCCGGCTCGACAGACATTTTCAAATTTTTTTGTTGCTGTCGAAGCCGGAAATATGGCAGGATAAGAATATCTGGCACATCTGATGAATCTGTCAGGCTGTATAATTATATGATATTTTGGAATAATTGACAAAAATCAGGTCAGTCCGCGGGATTTGAAAAGCAGCACAAGCTGATTTCCTTTAAAAAGTCTTCACGGGAACAGGAGGGAATGCATTATGAAAAAAATGGGCTTTGAGCAAAGCAGTATCCAGACAAAGATGAGCGCAATCATAATCATGCTGACGACCATTATCCTGATCCTGTTTGCGCTGTTCAGCTATTGTACAACTAAAGCTGAAATGATGGAAGAATTGGATTATCTCTCTGAAATTACAGTTGACCGACTGGCAGAAAATCTTATATTCCCGTTATGGGATGTTGACGAACAAGCTCTTGAAGATTCAATAAAAGCTGAAATGATGGAAAAACGGATTTATGCAATTATTGTCAGAGACAGTGACGGCAAATCTTTTTTCAGAGGTAAAAACAGGGATGGACAGTGGGCTGTTGCAGACTTGGATATCAAAACAGGGGACGACATTGTCAGAAACGTAAAATATAAAATCCACACAGTTGCAGTTCGAGATGTTATAAAAAATAATGTTAAGGTGGGTGTTGCCGAGATTTATTTCACATCAAAATTCATGTATGAGGCGCTGAACGATTTCATGCTGAATATAGCGATTACAGCCATGGTGATGAATATGGCCTTGCTAATCTCGCTTTTTATCAGTATAAAAAAATTTCTGATTCAGCCCATTAACGATATTGTTGACGGCCTGAACCAGAGTGCCGTCCAAGTAAGTATCGGCGCCGAAGAAGTTGCTGCCAGCAGCCAGTCTCTGTCCAGAAATGCAGCTGATCAGGCAGCTTCGTTGCAAGAATCATCAGCTTCGCTGGAAGAGATGACTGACATGAGCCGGGAAACTTCGGAACTGACATTGGACGCTGAACTTTTAATGAATGAAAATATAAAAAAATCCGCTCATTCTTTAAAATCTCTTGTTGAGCTGACACGGGAAATGAATCAGATTGAGGCAGACAGCGGCCAGATGGGTCAGATCATTAAAACAATTGATCAGATTGCGTTTCAGACCAATCTGCTGGCTCTGAATGCGGCAGTGGAAGCGGCGAGAGCGGGGGAAGCCGGTGCCGGGTTTGCGGTTGTGGCCGAAGAAGTCAGGAGCCTCGCGCTGAGGTCAGCAGAGGCGGCAAAAAATACCCAGAAACTGTTGGAATCAACAGTACGACGGGTCAGCGAGGCTGCACGGTCAATAAAAAATATTAACAGCGACTTTGAAGGCATTATTGAGTCAGCTACAGTAATGGGTGAAAAAACCGCTTCGATTACACAGGCAAGCAAAGATCAGGCCAAGGGAATTGAACAGGTGAACATAGCTGCAAACATGATAGACAAGGTGACTCAGCAGGTGGCTGCCGGATCCCAGGAATCTGCGGCTGTCTCCCAGGAGCTTTCAGCCCAGGCCGAAGAAATGAAAAAGTTTGTAAATGACCTGCTTGTTATTATTGGCGGAAGCAAGGTTGCAAGAACTATGAGCCAGAACACATCAGAACATAAAATTTCAGGGACGTATCCGGATTCTTCAATGTCTGACTTTAACCTGAATGCTGCCTCCGAAGAAAAACAGGTTGCGCTCAGAAATGCCCTGATGCATAAAGCCGGAGACTTTCATCCGGAACAAATCATACCTTTGGATGAGGAAGACTTCAAAGATTTCTGACAAGAAAAAAACTCATTGCCGGACGGGGTTTGCAACCCTGTCCGGCAATCTTGGCTTGATGCATATGCCGTGAAACCCCGTTATAATCAGCGAAATGAGGAAAAAATTGCCAAGACCGAATATATTAATTGTAGATGATGTGCCTGTAAATATCAAGGTGCTTCTGACGGCACTTATATCCGACTATGACCTCAGTGCCGCCACAAGCGGACCCGATGCAATCGAAATCGCTGTCTCAGATTCTCCGGATCTGATCCTCCTGGATATTATGATGCCCGAAATGAGCGGTTATGAAGTGTGTGCGCACTTAAAAGCTGACCCGAGAACCCAAGGCATTCCGATAATTTTTATAACGGCAAGAAATGAGGAAGAAGAGGAAACCAGGGGCTTTGAACTGGGAGCGGTGGACTATATCACAAAACCTTTCAGCCCGGCCATCGTAAAAGCCAGGCTGAGGACGCATATAGAGTTAAAACGCCATCGCGACCACCTTGAAGAACTGAATACGCTTTTGATACAGGAAGTTGCTGAACGAAAGCGGTCAGAAGAAGCACTCAAGTATCTTCTGAAAAAACAAGATATTAATATAGAGATGGCAAAGAAACTTTTGAAGCGGGTAAATGGTACTGTGCCGCGATATATCCGTCTTCCTGAAAATTTGGTACTGTTTGCTGACGCGATTTCCATACCCTGCTATGCAGAAGGCGGAGATCATTATTTTGTGCGAGCTATAAGCCCGGACAAGCAAAACAGATATGGAAAAATCCTGCTCAGCCTGAAGGACCAGTCAGGGCATGAAGTCACCTGTGTCCTGAGAAGTATTATGACAGATATGATTCATAATGCAATTTTGGATAATGATGGCGCAACACCATTGGAAGAGGGTATTTCCAAGTTAAATGATGAAATCTGTCATTCGAAAATTTTCAGCGAAGAGGATTTTTTTACATCCGTCAGTGCAGAGATTGACCGTGAAACACTTGTCATGCGATATGTTTCCACAGGGCATCCGCCGTTTCTCCTGATCCGGGGAAACAAAGTTGACGAACTGCCGGAACTCGGAGGAGCGGGAACGAATATTCCTGTTGCCGTGAGAAGCGGAATCGCGTATTCAGTCGGAGAAACACAGCTTCAGGAGGGCGACAAGCTGATTTTTTATACAGACGGATTAACCGAAATGCCCCTGAAGAATCGAAAAGAAATGATAAAGCTGAAGGAACTGAAGCAGTTGGTCGGAGACATTATTCGCCAGCCCACAAAATGTTTCCGATCCGGAGAGCAGGAAGGAGAGATGACCGGAGGCAGGAAACAATATCCGGAATTGTCAGTTTCTGACATAATGAATAATCTGCTGATTCGCATTTCGGAAATAAGCGGAGAGGAAGTCGTGCCCCATGGTTGTAAAGACGGGCCGAAAAACACATCTGCTGATGATATCACAATTCTTTGCCTGGAAATTGAGAACCGGAACAATTATTATGAGAATATCTGGAAACCGAAAGATTCCGATGATATTGCCAGACGAATTGCCGGACTTTGCGAAAAACTCGAATGTGAATGGAATTACTATGACTGCGAACTTCCCCAGTCATGCCTTCGCATGGTGCTGGAAGAAGCTTTGTTGAACGCATGGGTACATGGCAGTCATCAAAATCCGGATAAATCTGTCATTGTCCGCTGGCGGTTCGGAAATGACTTTCATTTTGAAGTTATTGATGAAGGAGACGGATTTGATTATAAATCTGTTCCTGACCCGACATCCCGGAATAATCTTATAAAACCAAGCGGAAGAGGAATATTTATTATTCGGCACTTTTGCGATAAAGTAAACTGGAAAAAAGGCGGACGGCATTTAACCGCATCTTTAAAAAAGCATCCTGATTTTGCGGGGAAGCGCAACCACTCAGAAACTCTGATCAGACAACCTTCCCTTTTCTCTGCTCCGAACGGATTGACAAATCCGGCAGGACCGGTTGAATCTGTCAATCCTAATCAGGCAGCCGGGAAAGTTCTCTGACCGGTATTCTTTAACACCCGAACATAAAAAAGGGAGAACTGTTTATGGAAGTAATTATCACACGGGACGGGAACCAAGCCCGTCTTGAAATCAAGGGGGATATAGATGAACCCGGGGCAGAGGACCTTAAAAAGCGATTTCGTGAATTGAAGATATCACTTCTCAGGGAAGTGACTTTTGATTTTAAAGAAGTCAGTCATATTGGCAGCGCAGGAATTGGAAAACTGTTGCTGTTTTATAAGGATTTGGCCTTAAACGGGGGAAAAATGGGGATCGAAAATGTTTCAGAAACAGTTTATGAATTGTTCAAGGTGCTGAAGCTGGATACAATTTTCAGCATATCGAAGTAATATGAAGAAATCCGGAACTGAACCTCCGGATTTCACCTTGACCCCGAGCAGGAGCCTGGGAACGGGTAAAAAATAAAACTCGAAACTCGAAACGTAAACCCGATTTTCCTCAAAAACAGTCACAGGCCCGAATACCGGAAGACTCCGGGGAGAAAGAGTTTGAAATTCCGGGGAGGAGAGATAAAAAAGAGACAAAAATGAGCGATAAACTATTAAAGAAGCAGAATATTCTTATCGTGGACGATGCGCCTGCGAATATCAGGGTGCTGGTGGAGATATTAACTGACACATATGATATCAGTGTTGCCACGAACGGACCGGAGGCACTTGAAATTGCAACATCGAGAACAGGTCTGTACGGCTCCCCTGATCTGATCCTGCTGGATATAATGATGCCGGAAATGGACGGATATGAGGTTTGCAAGATACTGAGGCAAAATCCGACGACAAAGGATATTCCTGTGGTATTTGTCACCGCCAACACAGATGATGGCACCTTGCAGGAGGCATTTGAGTCAGGCGGAACAGACTATGTACGCAAGCCGGTCAACAAAGTCGAACTGCTGGCGAGAATCAAATCCGCACTGACCCATCAGGAACTGACCAAAAAACTTCTGGAGGAGGAAAAACTTGAGGGTGTGCTTGAAATGGCAGGGGCAATCTGCCATGAACTCAATCAGCCCATGCAGTCCATCCTGGGATTTTCCCAATTGCTGATGGACGATATGGCAGAAGACAACCCCAACTATGAATATATCAGGATTATAAAAAGTCAGATAGACAAAATGGGGAGGATCACCAAGAAACTCATGCGGATTACAAGATATGAAACGTGCGAATATATAGAAAGCACGAAGATTATTGATATATATAAAGCCTCGGATGAAGAGGCTTAGGAACAGGAAAACTCGAAGTTCATATTTTAAGGAGATAACAGGATGGAGAAAACAAAAATAAATGATTCCAAGCCGATATTGGCGTTGAAAGACCGGCCTATTTCATCAGACGGAGGGTTTGTGATACCTATCGCGTATGAATTGGAAAGCAATAATTATACCATAGCGGATCGCTATGATTTTCCGAACAACGGACGAATATGGGTATCCAGTGAATATGAAACCATTGACAGACGATTTTCTGATTACGAATTCTTCCGGGTCAACAGATACAGTGCGGATGACAATGAGGCATACATAGAAAATGACTATCTTGAAAAATACTGGATGAGAGGTTCTGATGCGGAAGCATTAAAGCGTTTTGAAATGTGCCCTATCATTAAGGAAGACCTGCCGGATGTGGAGAGGCCGTATCTGAACTCGATTGCTCCGTTGCCGAACCGCTCGGTGTTTGTGAATGACAATACATATCTTTTCGGGCCTTTTGAATGGACAAAAGATGATGAGGGCATCCGACTGAGCGCGGCCCAGTCCCCCCTGCTGGGACTGAAACCGGATCATGTGTTCAAGGTGAAAATACCGGAGGTAAGCCAGTTTATCATAAAATTTGACAATTTTAAAAATCACTTTTCCCTGCCGCCTGCTGAATATCTCTTCAACACCAATTTTTTGAAAGCGGTTGAGTATAATCAGCAGGATTACATATCTGACGACCGGCTGGTGACCTGGGGAAACAAGAACTTTCTCAAATCAAGCATTGCCAAGTTAAATCGGAAGACAGCCACCGAGTGGCTTGAAGCGGTGAAGAACCTGAAGAATCTGACCGGTATGGATACGAATCGCCGGGACCGGATCGTAAAACTGATTCCGAAAATGCTCGAAGAGAGTACCCAGCAGGCATCTTTTATCAACAATTTCCTGACCAATGAATCTGAAGGTCAGAAAATCGTCGATCAATACCTTGTGGATAACAAGGACAAATTCTTCAAGGATCAGTTAAAGCATATCGAGGAGAGAGCGGAAAAAGAGGCTGTCAAGCTCAGGAGAGATATGTATTTTCTCCGCGCCAAGCGGGATCAGCTATACAGGGAAATGGAAGAGCTGAACAAGAAAAAAAAGGAAGAGCAGACACGCTATGAACAGGAGCGAAAACAGGAACTCCGTTCCATAGAAGAGAGAATCGGGAAACTGATACAGGCCGAGGATTTGTATAAAGAAATCGAATTTATGAAGTTCAACAGGAAAAAGATCGAAACCGAGATAAAAAAACTGAAAGCAGAGGATATTACAGAAAAGCTGACAGAAATCAAGACCTATCTGGATCTGCTCAACGGCAGTTACACGATGGAACAGGAAAAGGTGAAGCCTCCGACCTTCTACGTCAAACGAAGGGAGTTCAGCGGAAATCATAGGGAATTCGCGGACAAGGTGCGTGAATATCTGGTGGAACAATGCGGCCGCAATTATTCTTCCGACGAGATCGCCAATTTGCTGATATGTATTCAGCAAAGCTTTCTGACCATACTGGCGGGGCCTCCCGGAACCGGCAAAACCTCCATCATCCATTACCTGGCCGAAGCATTGGGAAATACAGAGAATCTTCTGAAAATTCCGGTTTCCCGGGGCTGGACATCCCAGCGGGATATCCTGGGGTATTTCAACCCGCTGCGCGGCCAGTATCAGAAGTCAAGAACCGGCCTGTACGATTTTCTCCATATCACTCAGAACGACAGCAATGTGTCCGAGTTTTCCCGGTGGGTACTGCTGGATGAGGCAAACCTTTCCCCGATTGAGCATTATTGGGCTGATCTGCTTGGCTTATGTGATCCTGAAGGAGAACGGAATCTTGACACAGGCAGCCCCGGCAAGGAAAGATTCCTCCACATATCCCCATGCGTGAGGTTTGTCGGCACTGTAAACCATGATAATACCACAGAACGGCTTTCGCCCCGTCTGATTGACCGGGTTCCGGTGATAAGACTTGAACCTGGTTATGAATATTCCAACCCTGTCAACAGCAACCGCCTGAAGCCTGAAGGCGCACTGCCTTATGAGATCATGCAGGAGTTTTTTTCAGGCTCGGATGAGGATGATTTTGCAAGCAAAGAAGGAGAAATTATAAAAGAAATCATTGAAATCCTGCAAACAGAGACAGCGGATTTTGAAGGCTCGCCTTTTGTGGTTGTGAGTCCGCGAAAATATTACACCATCAAACGATATTGCGTGGTTGCCCGGGACATTTTTGTGAATGATCAGGCCATTGATTTTGCCGTGGCCCAATATATTCTTCCATTGATCGAAGGTTATGGCGCAGGCTTTGGAAAAAGACTTGAAAAGCTGCTGGATGTCACCACAAACAACTCGCTTTATCGTTCAACCCGACTTTTACGCAGGATTATTGAGGCGGGAAAACAGGCGCATAACTCATATTCATTTTTCGGTTAAGCGGTGCTGTCCTTCGTCGGTGATCCGTTGTTTGCTGCAAGCGACAACGGATCCCTGACAACGGACCACTGACAACGGACCACTGACTAATTATGGAAATTCAACGAGATTTCAGATTTTATATCAAAGTATTGGCTGGTGCCAGGCAGGGGGAACGCATTGAAATTCCCCTGCTGGACAAAATGGCCGGAACCGCCGCGCCTCATGCATGGATTCACGAAGACGAAGAGATATGTTTCATGCTTGTGACACCGCACGATATGGAAAGCCCTGTTCTCTGGATATCCGATTTGCCCAAGCCACCCTCGGATTTCAAGAAACTGAGCAACAAGGTCATCTATCTCTGGCATCCTGAATCAAGGGGATTTAACCGCTATCAGGCGTTCTTTCTCAACTGCTTCGGTTCCTGTAAGCTTGATATTGAGATCAGGAAAAGAGAGGGCGAACAGCTATGGATTGAGTTGTCGCCCTTTGAGGTGAGAGCGAAAAAAATCACTGCCGAACGTCTCAGGGAGATCATCAAATATCTGGCATCCCGTATGAACGACCTGCCCGGGGCAAGTTTCAGCGTGACCCAGATTTCAGCGGGGCAGAATAAACGGAGCGTCACCATACTTTTGAAAGAGGCGGAAGACGGGTTAAATCTGTTTGAGCAGCAACTGCCCATATTGCTCACCCATCACCGTACCCGTCTGGTTCCGATGCGGGTGGTGCGCATACCTGGGCCGGCCGACTGTTTTGATGCAAATACCGCGGAATGGCTGATTTCCCATCTGGACATCCTCATGCCCGCGTCGGAATTTAACGATGCGCTTGTCACCATTGACGGGCATCCATATACTGCAAACAAACTGGAGGTCAATGACCTGGTTGAAGAGAGCAACGTCTATGAGAATCAGGTTCTGCACAGTTATCTGAACAATATGAAGACATTTTTGGTGGAGATACGGAAAGAATGTGACAGGATACAATCTCATGCCCCTTCGTCCCCCAGAGAGCCGAAAGAGGAAGAAAAAGCGGGAAGTGATTCAGGGGTCAGTGGCAGATACGTCAGTTTTTCCATTGAGATAAAATCCTCCATCCGGGAACTTTTCAAGGGACGCAAGGCAAAATGTGACCAGCTTCTGGAAAAATGCAATTATCTGATGGGTGTTCTCAACGCAAAGATTCCGGTCGCCCGCTTTCTCGCGGGGGTTCCGTCCCTGACCCCGTGGGTAAAAGCAAACTTTCATTACCGCATTTTGTTTGAGAGGATTATCAGATGGTATCAGATGGGTGCGCCCGACTGGTCAGATGAGGAACGACTGGTGGGGGTCCGCTCCATAGACGAACTCTATGAATACTTCTGTCTGTATAAGCTGATTGACGGGCTTGAAAAATCGGGTTTCCAGCGAAAAGACAGTCCGGATGAGAAGAATCACAGGATAGTTTATCAGGATAACATACCCATGCGCAGATATGAGTTTGAAAAGGGCAAAACGCGTCTGACGTTGTATTATGAGAAGGAGATATGGTCTCCTAAACATAAAGCTTTTGAAAAAAGTTCTTTCTTCAATGTGGAAGGCTGGATATGGGATTCTTGCCGGAGAAAGGGAGCCAACGCCAAACGGGTGCCGGACTATATTTTTGAAATCTCAACGGATCAGCAAGGGGATCGGGATTCTGCAAACAGCGTTCTGGCAGTCTTTGACGCCAAGTATTCTCCTGCAGATACTGTTTTTTTTGAAAAACTCCCTGTTTTGGTCATGCGCTATGTCCACGGTATCAGCGGAAAGGGAGGAGGTGTTTCCCCTGTGGTTTCCTTATACCTGCTTCATCCGAAAGAGACAAACCAGTGGGGAGATAAAGCACCGGTGAGATCCTTTTATACCAACGATTATGATCTGTTCGGGAGCAAGGCTGTCATACCGGCTTTAGGCGCGGCAGAGGTTGATCCTGCTTCGACTTATGATATTTCAAATTTAATCGAACGGATTGTGGAACTGTCAGAGCAGAGATTATATTCGTTATCTGCCAAGTCAGTCCGGAATCAGGTTTTTGAAAACGCCTGATTCCTCTCTGCTCCCGCGGGATTGCCAAATCCCGCCGGTGTCATATTTATGTAGTCGGCTCCGAAACGGAGAAACTGCGTCTGTTCAATAAAATTCAGCACAGACTGCTCGGACGGTTGTACAAGATACTCTCGGATGAATAATATGAATGGGTTTAAAAGACATCGGGCAGAAATAAAGTCTGAAAAGGGCGAGACCATACACCTGATATACGATGAGAACGCTGACATACTGGAGGTATTTTTCGGTGAGAATGAACCGGCAACAGGTGTTGAACTGACCGATCATATTCTTCTGCGACTGAATCGGGAAACCGGACGTACTGTCAGCCTGACACTTTTTCATTTTTCGATTCTTGCAGAACAGACAGAGTTCGGCCCCCGCAGCTACCCTCTTGACAAACTTGAGGATTTACCGGAGGATTTGCGGGAATCGGTGATTCATGTTGTGACGGCAGCACCTGTCAATCAGTTTCTGAAGCTGTCGTTCTTCCAGGAATCGCCGACAAAGCAAGTGCCTCTCACTTACATAGCGCATGCCCCAAAATCAGCAATTGCAGGGGTGGCTCAACTGAGAACGACTGATGTAGGCACCGTCCGTCAAACGCTTGGGCCTGCCGTGCGAAAAATAGCTGAAATAGCGAGGTAAAGCATGATCAGAAATTTTACTTTGGATTATTGGATTGATGATGACTGGTATGTGGGAAAACTTCGTGAGGTTCCCGGGGTTTTCAGTCAGGGGGAAACCCTTGAGGAATTAAAATTAAATATTAAGGATGCTTTTGCCTTAATGATGCAGGAGGCATCGCTAATGCCTGTTCAAAGTTTCAAGTCCGCTGAATTACAAATGGAAATATTGTGAAGCGTAAAAATTTTATCAGACAACTTGTTGCCGAAGGCTGCTATAGCTTTTAACAAAAAGATTGTCCGGAGTGCGAAAATTGAGCGAAGCGGTTTTTCGCATGACACACCACCGAGCGGACAAATCTTTT
>JAOZLU010000750.1 GCA_029934695.1 Desulfobacterales bacterium
TTTCCAGTTTCATCTTCACCCGTCTGACGGCTTTCTCCTGGAGCAGCATCTGGGAAACCATCTCATCCAGCTTTCTGTCTTCTTCGGCAAAGACAATTTTTGAGAGACTGTCAAGATACCGGATGGTCTCCTGAAGGCGGATTTGTGAGAATGAAAGCCCTTTCATGTTTTCCTTCATTAATTCAAGGATCATTTCTTTTTTGGCGTCATAGTCTTTTAAGAAAAACATGGCTGGATCATCAAGCCATTGGGGATCAAAATCAAAATCCATGATCCGCTCGTTTACCGCAGCCTGAATATTACGCACATCACGGGAAGTAAAGAACGGGTATTCCTGTTTAACGGAATAAAAGAAATGCGCGAAAAAGTCATGTTCCGTGGGCTTGTATTTACGGGAAACCTTGTCGAAAACAATCCGGATCCGTTCTTCGGACGGCTTGTCAGGGGATTCATAAACCTGGGAAATACTCCCGGCAAGTTTCTGTCTGCTTAAAAATTCATAATCCTGCGGATCAGTCAAATTGATAAAATCCGGATCAATCTCCTTAAACCGCTTCCACCAGAGAAAATCCTGATCAATAAAATCCTCACGCGTCATGGCGCCGCCGATATAGAACCGGTCCATAATCCGGGACAGCACCGCCTTATCCAACTGCTCCGGCAGGTTCGTGAACAGTTCGATGACTGAATTGCCGTGATTCACCGCATACGCTCCCTCTGTATTTCTCAGGAATACGCTGACAACTTCCCTGACCCCCGCGGAAACGCCCTGGCGGGTACGGTCTTCGAGATTATTCTCTGCATCGTCAACCGGCGCATAGACAATCTTTCCCGGGTCCCTGAGCGGCTTCATCCATTCGATGGTGCGCTCCCCGGAACCGCCCTGGAAGGTGGAGATAAGGTTGTCCGGCATGGGCCAGAACAAAAAGGGCAGACCGATCACCTCGCACAAATCATGGAGCATGGTCGCGGTGGCTGCAATCTGAAGACTCTTTCCGGTTCCCGGTTCTCCGTGCCCCATTCTCACCGTGGGCAGTCCGCCAAGGTCGTGTATGGGATTTCTTCTCGTTTCCTTGTCATAACAGAGCAGTCGCTCTGCGAGGCGCCTTGCCTTATGCTTTGCATCCCGGTTTCCCACAATATGGCTCAGTTCGACGCGGTTAAACTCGACACTGGCCCCATGGGCTTCTGTGAGTGCTTCAAATCCGGTGATACAGAAGTCGCTGCCAACAAGCTTATAGCTTTTTTCTGTAAAAGTCTCGCAGTGTTTTAACGAGGACTCACGGTTCCTGATTCCTTCAATGATCCCCTCAAAATATAATAAGGTCATTTTGATAAAATCAAGTTCGGTATGCACCGCCCCGGATTTTTCCAGATAAGCCGCACAATAGTAGGTCATGCAGTCAAAGGCCCGCACCGGAGCGGTCAGATCCATCTCCGGGATCCCTTCAAAAAGGATGCTTGCTCCGCTGACTTCCTCGGTGCGATATTTGGAAATCTCCCATACAACATAATACGCAGCCGCAAAAACACCCACCGCGGACACCGTCCGATATTTTTCTCTGAACTCTGTTTTCTGGCTTCCTGATAATCCGCCCCTGGCGTTCAGGCTGATAAGTGATTCCAGCCCGGAAAATTTTGTATAGAGCGCGGAGATGTGCATGCCGATCCTCAGTCCCTGACGTAAAACAGTCAGAACATGGTTAACGGATTCAGTAAGCAGCAACGGATCATTGCTTATGATTCTTGCGATCCTGATGAGCGAAAGTTCTTCTGCAACGGCCTGTCGGACAGACGATTCCCGCCATTTGCTTATGTTTCTCTCTTTCCTGTCGGACAGACTGCCTCTGGGTGTCCATTTCACTTTTCTCAGAAGATAATTCGCCTTTTCTGTAAATTTGCCGAGCTGAATTTCATCTATGGGAAGATAGGATGAGGTGTCAGTTGACATAAATGCCTCCCTCTTTGTCATAAGTTATAATTTCATGATCAGCATATTCCTTAAAATCCCCTTTAAAATCCATAAGCTGCAACACGCTATGGGGTACCAGTATATGTTTGTGAATCTTTGACGCCTTGCGGTCGTAGCATTCAATATCTGTTTCCGGAATATAAAAAGTCTCTCTGACCTGCCCATAAGAGAAAACACTTTTCGATACTGTCTGGTCGCTGGAAAGAATAATATCTTCCTCGAACACCAGAATAAAATCGTCTTCATTTTCTCCATTTTCATTCAGCAGTTTGCACAGTTTTTCAGGTTCCTCGGAAAAATGCTTTGAGCATATCGGGCCCACGCATATCCGCTTGATGACCTTGGGGTGGATATCCCTGAGGCTGTCGTCTATGCCCAGTGCGAGTATGCCGATACCGGGTGCTCTTGATCCCTCCGCCTGAACAGCTTCAAGAAACTGCCTGTAATTGAAATGCTCTTCTTCCAAAGGCGTTGACACAATATCCTGCTCAAATATCATGAGATGAATATAAGGTCTGTTGGTCGCGAAATCATAACATGCCCATGAAAACGTATAGGTTCTGAATTTTTTCTTGTCCTTTTCCTTTTTCATCTTCCTGAGCGATCCTGGGGTAAATGGAAGCAGGAGTTTGTCACTGTCAAGCATTTTATAATAAGACCGCTCGCTTGTCCGCCGGAGGATTTCATCCGGCTCGACTTTATATTTGAACATGAAATCGAGCATTTCCTGCTTTAATGCCTGCATGGTGGGCAGTTCGTCAAGGCGTTTCTCTCTGTTCAGCAAATCTGATGTCAGATTGTTCACATTGAAAAAACTCGGCAAACCAGAATCAGACAGGTCAATTTTGAGTGTGTGGCTCGGATTATATGTGTATTTTCTTCTTAACGCCTCTGTGGTATAAAGCATTTTGGAAAGAAAATCCGACATGACGACAGATTCATAGTATCGCCCATCTTTTTTGTCTGCCCTGGCTTTAAAAATCTCAATCATTTTTTCAGAAACATTAGATAAATGATTAAAATAACGGGTATATTCATCCTGTCCTTCTAAGGGCCTGAAAACGGTTTTTGTTTCCATGA
>JAOZLU010000751.1 GCA_029934695.1 Desulfobacterales bacterium
TTTCGGTGGTTCCGTCCCCGAGCTGGCCGTCGCTGTTGTCTCCCCAGGCCCAGACCGCGCCGTCAGTCAGGGTCAGCGCATGGGAACCGCCGCCGGCCACGGATGTGTAACCGGCCGTGGCAGGATCGGGGGGTGCTGTGTCAATGACAATATTCCTGTTTCCCCCCAGTGAGTTTGCCGCTCCCGGGGCAGGCAGGGGCAGTTCCGCATCAGCATCGCCCGCGAGATTCTTTATTGTGCCGCCGTTCAGGGCAAGGGCATCCGCGGAAACATAACCGAGATCCGCGGCGGTGTGCCCCTCGGCCACTGTGTAGTCAAAGGTCAGCGTGTCTGTTCCGGACCCGGATGTGTAATCTACTACCGCATCGGATGTTCCGGTCTCCAGCGTCAGTTGCGGCGTGCCGGTCACATTCACAGGCTCCGAGAAAGTGACAGTTACCGGGATTACCGAACCGGTTCCGTAAGTTCCGTCCAAAGATGCGGAATTTGCGGAGCTCACAGCCGGCGCAGGTGTCCAAAGCGCGATACGAGGCACAGAGACTCCCCCTGCTGTGGTGAAGTCTCCGCCGGCATAGAGATTGCCTGCGCTGTCAAACGCAAGGGCATATACACCAAGTAAACCGCCCCCACCGCTCATACCTGTTCCCAGAGCTGACCATGCTGTGCCGTCCCATCTGGCAACACAGTTTGCAGGGACTCTCCCTGCTGTGGCGAATTCTCCGCCAGCATAGAGATTGCCTGCGCTGTCACACGCAAGGGAAGTGACATAACGGTTCATACCTGTTCCCAGAGCGGACCATGCTGTGCCGTCCCATCTGGCAATCTTGTTTGCAGAGACTCCCCCTGCGGTGGTGAATTCTCCCCCGGCATAGAGATTGCCTGCGCTGTCAAAAGTAAGGGCACGGACATAACCGTTCATGCCTGTTCCCAGAGCGGACCATGCTGTGCCGTCCCATTTGGCAATTCCGTTTGCAGAGACTCCCCCTGCTGTGGTGAAGCTTCCGCCTGCATAGAGATTGCCTGTGCTGTCAGACGCAAGGGCATAGACATAAGTGTCCATGTCTGTTCCCAGAGCGGACCATGCTGTGCCGTCCCATCTGGCAATTCCGTTTGCAGAGACTCCCCCTGCTGTGGTGAAGTCTCCGCCGGCATAGAGATTGCCTGCGCTGTCAAAAGTAAGGGCACGGACAGAACTGTTCATGCCTGTTCCCAGGGCGGCCCATGCAGTGCCGTCCCACTTGGCAACATAGTTTGCAGAGACTCCCCCTGCTGTGGTGAAGTCTCCGCCAGCATAGAGATTGCCTGCGCTGTCACACGCAAGGGCATAGACAGGACGGTTGTTCATGCCTGTTCCCAGGGCGGACCATGCTGTGCCGTCCCATTTGGCAGTTTTGTTTGCAGAGACTCCGCCTGCTGTGTAGAAGTCTCCGCCTGCATAGAGACTGCCTGCGCTGTCAAACGCAAGGGCATTGACAACATGGTTCATGCCTGCTCCCAGAGCGGACCAGCCCGCGTGGGCAAAGGGCGCTGCCAGCAGAATCATGGCCACGGCCGCGGCTGTCAGTGCTGCATAAAACTGTTTTGTTTTCATAACTGTCTCCTTAATAATGTGAAGTAAATCTCTCCGGGGCGCTGAAATGAGATTTCAGCGCCCCTCTCATTCATCCGATGTGATTCTTTTTTCTGAGAAACATCACCTCCTTTCATACGGGCAATTTGGAAAGCTGCCCTGCATGCTGTGGTTCCAGCATGAACAGAACAGCCGCTTTGCGCGAAGGGCGAATATCGGCCTGGTCAAGATGCTCTGTAAGCCATGACCGGGGAAACTCCCGCAGAACCGGCCAGGGTGCCACGCGCAGGGATTCGATGGTGTATTTTTTTGCAGCAGCCGGTTTTTTCAGCAGATCATGCAGCATCTCCGTGTCGGCATGCTTGAATATGCCCATGACAACAGGCAGCCTGACTTTGCTGCCGTCCGGAAGCTCACACTCCACAAAGTCGGTGACCTCCACAAAATGATACGGCTTCTTCATGTGTTATCCTTTTGATGGTCAAGCCATCTGAGAAACAGATCACGGATGCTGACAGCATGATCGGGATTCACGTCCGGATAGGCTGACAAATCATCTTCGACAGATTCATCAGTCCACGAAAGAAGTCTCTCCGCAATCAGCAGGGCATCCTGTTTTAAGAGATGGCCGAAAGCAGCATCGCCCATCTCCGGAAATTTGTCGAGGACAGCCCATATATCCGCAAGGTCCCTTGCCTCTATACGTTCAGCCACACATTGGATTTTGTTTTCAAGATATTTTGAGAGTGTGATCCTTTTGATGGACGGCATTGTTGTCGAATCCGTCAGATCATAATCAGGGACATCCTCGAAGTTTGAAAGCACCTCAATCATCATACGGTCGCCATCCGGAAGTCTCAGCACGCCGCGAAACCCTGATCCGAACTCATCAGGCGATTGCAGAATCTCAAAACGGTCGGAGAGATTGTTCCGGATTTCGGCAAGAATCGGCCTGACATCGTGCAATGCCTCGCGGGTATGGAAATCAATGTCATAAGAACTTCGGTGCCCGAGTTCCTCAACGGAGATTGCCGATGTTCCCGCCCAATAGCAGAATCTGGCAACTCGGGGGCACTCCTTTGCAATCAGTTCAAGGGCCTTTGTCACACGCTGTCTGTAATTTTTCATATATCGTTTTCACCCGATCATCAAATTTTTTCTGATAAAATCCCCCGCACCAAGACCTCCGAGGTTTCAAAAACCTCGGAGGTCTTGATTTGCTCGGCTTTTTTTAAAGTTGCTCGCGGGGGATTGCCAAATCCCCCCCCCAAGACCTCCGAGGTTTCAAAAACCTCGGAGGTCTTGATTTACTCAGCGATTTTTCCAAGGGCAGACACCGCCTCGGCAATCCCAATTTTTCCGTCGCCGCTGACATCCCCTGCGGAATAAACCTTCCGGGACATCGGAAAGTCCGCACACGCCTGCAGCACGGCGATCACATCGGCCAGGGTGACTGCACCGTCATTGTCCGCGTCCCCGGGA
>JAOZLU010000167.1 GCA_029934695.1 Desulfobacterales bacterium
TCCGCTTCGCTTCACCCACCCTACAGATTTAGGGACCCGGAAAAAACGCATTACCCCATGAAAGTTCGCAAGGAGTGCAAAAATTAAGCGAAGCGTTTTTTTGCATCCCCGCACAGGCGGGACAATGCAAGGAGTGCAAAAATTAAGCGAAGCGTTTTTTTGCATCCCGTAATTTTCACATCCGCAAAAAAATGGTGGGTTCCGCTTCGCTTCACCCACCCTACAGACTTAGCGGGTTTAACTGGCTTGCTTCAGTTTTGTCGCCCGCATGGTGCGGCGTTTCTGCGCGGAAAGGACAGTTTTCCGCAACCGCACGGATTGGGGTGTCACTTCGACTATTTCATCCTCCCTGAGAAAATGTATGGCCCGCTCAAGGGTCATCGGCTTTACAGGCGCAAGGATGACATTTTCATCTTTGCCTGCGGCCCGCATGTTGGAAAGCTTCTTTTCCTTGCAGGGATTTACATTGATATCATTGTCTTTGGAGTGTTCTCCCACGATCATGCCTTCATACACAGGATCACCCGGTACAACGCACAGTTTCCCTCTCGGCTCCAGATTAAAAAGCGCGTAAGCCACAGCGTTCCCCTGCCTGTCAGACACGATAGATCCGGTAAACCGGGTTGGAAACGCTCCCCTGTATTCTTCATAACCTGAAAAATAGGAATTCATGATGCCCGTGCCTTTTGTGTCAGTGAGGAACTCGTCTCTGTAGCCGATAAGGGAGCGTGAGGGAACGGAAAATTCCACACTTACCCTGCCTTTGCCGTTATTGACGAGCTTGACCATCTTGCCCTTCCGCTTTGAGAGTTTTTCCGTGACAATTCCGATAAAACGCTCATCACAGTCAACGAAAAAATGTTCTATCGGCTCCAGTTGCCTGCCCTTTTCATATCTGTAAATCACTTGGGGCCGCCCCACGCAAATTTCAAATCCCTCCCTTCTCATAGTTTCGATAAGGATGGCCATCTGAAATTCCCCCCTGCCCTTGACAAGAAACACCTCTTTCTCGTCTGTTTCCTCCACTTTGACAGCCACATTTTTCAGGGTTTCTTTCATGAGCCGCTCGCGTATCTTGCCGGACTGCACAAATTTGCCCTCCTTTCCGCTGAAAGGGGAGGTGTTGATGGTAAATTTCATGGAAACGGTAGGTTCATCCACCCGTATCCGTTTCATGGCTTTGGGGGAGTCCTTTGTGCAGATGGTATCTCCTATTTTGACATTTTCAATGCCGGAAAGAACAATGATATCCCCAGGTTCCGCAAATTCAACCTCATGCAGGCTCATTCCCGTATATGTTTGCAGTTTTGAAACTTTGAGCGGGAGATGCTCACCCTGCTCATCAATGCAGAGGAGGCTGTCGTTGAAGCTTGCTTTGCCATTGAAGATTTTCCCTATGGCAAGCCTCCCGAGGTAATCGGAATAACCCAGGTCGGAGACCAGCATCTGGAAAGGTTCTTCAGGATTGTATGACGGCGCGGGGATTTCTTCCAGTATGGTGTCCAGAAGCAGATGAAGATTTTCCCCTTTTTCTTCCGATGTTTTCCAGGCAATGCCATCACGCCCGCTTGCATAAAGCAGGGGAAATCCCAGTTGTTCCTCTGTGGCATCAAGGTCTATGAAAAGATCGTATATTTCATCCAGGATCTCATCCGGTCGCGCATCTTTCCGGTCAATCTTGTTGATGACCACAATGACCCTGAGTCCGGCCTCAAATGTTTTTTTCAGCACAAACCGGGTCTGGGGAAGCGGCCCTTCCGAAGCATCCACCAGAAGCAGGGCACCGTCAGCCATGCTGAGTGCCCGTTCCACTTCCCCGCCAAAATCGGCATGTCCGGGTGTGTCAATGATATTTATTTTTACATTTTCCCAGATCACAGAGCAGTTTTTTGCGGCAATGGTAATCCCTCTTTCACGCTCCAGGTCCATGGTGTCCATGAGCCTTTCATCCATCTGCTGCCCTGCCCTGAACACTCCGCTTTGTTTGAACATGCTGTCAACAAGTGTTGTTTTGCCGTGGTCAACATGGGCAATGATTGCAATATTCCTTAAATTCCTGTTTGTTACAGACTGATTCATCTATATTTTTTCCCTTTCGATGTTTATGACAGATTGAAAGAAAATAGTCATTAAAGAACCGATTGCAAGGTTTCAGATCACAGAGATGATAAAATTATTGACTAAACCATTTTGAATGTTTAGAAATGGACAAATTTGACAATGGGTGAATGATTTGAGTGTAACCAAAATAAAGCAGGTTCAGAGTTGAAAGTTAAAAGTCCCTCCGGTTTTCAGCTTTTCTTTTTTTCAACTTTTGTTTCATTTTGGTTACACTCGAATGATTTTTTATTGTTTTCTTTCGCCTGTTTCAGATATACAGGCAATGTTTTTCCCGAAGTTTCGGTCTGTCAACATGATAAAAAGCGGACCGGTTCACGGAACATCAGGTGAAACAGGTAAAATTTTAAACTTTGAAGGTGTGTTATGTGGAACATTTCAGTCATTTTTTGTATGATTTTTCTGAGTGGGACAACTGTCTGGGGCAGTTCTTATGAACCATCCGATTTCCCTTCACTGATTTCCAGTATCAGGATCAGTCAGCCCGTGGATTTTTGCGGTGAAAAAGTTCCGATTGACAATCAGGGTGTTTATGAGGGATTGGAAAAAGAACTCCTGCTTTCCTTATGGAGCCGTTCACAGGTGATTCTTTGGATGAAACGGGTCGGGCGATATATGCCTTTTATTGAAAAAACGCTCAGACAGAACCGTATGCCGGATGATCTCAAGTATGTGGCAATTGTGGAAAGCTCCCTGCTGCCACATATCGGCTCGTCAAAGCGCGCAATCGGTTATTGGCAGTTTATAAAATCCACCGGCCTCGGATATGACCTGACGATCAATTCAGATATTGATGAGCGCAGAAATATTTTTAAATCCACCCAGGCTGCCATCAGGTATTTTAATAAACTCTATGGCGATTTCGGATCATGGACCCTGGCAGCCGCTGCCTACAATATGGGAGAATATGGGCTGAAATCAAGAATCTCACGCCAGAAAACCAGCGATTTCTACAATCTCTATCTGCCTTTGGAAACTCAGCGGTATCTTTTCAAGATTGTCGCTGTAAAAATAATTTTGTCCAATCCTGAAAAATACGGATTCCAACTGACAAAAGAGGATTTGTATCCTCCTGTGCAATTTGACAAGGTTCAGGTGGAGTGCCCCGGGAGTGTTCCTCTCCAGATGATAGCAGAGGCTTCAGGAACTTATTACAAGACAATAAAAGAACTGAACCCTGAAATCAGAGGGCGTAATCTGTCCCGGGGAAATCACACCCTTGCGATTCCCAAAGGTGCGGCCAAAGATTTTTACGCCCGATATAAAACACTTTATGACAAATGGCAGGCAGAGAAACAGGTAACTCATAAAGCAAAAACCGTCAAAAAGAAAAAGAAGCGGATTTATGTGGTCAAAAGAGGAGACAATCTCAGCAGCATTGCCGCCAGATTCAAGATACCGCTGTCCAAGCTTCTCAAGTGGAATCGTCTGAAATACAAAAGCCCCCTGCATGTGGGGAAACGGCTGATTGTCAGCCAGTGAACAACAGAAACGTAGGGTGGGTGGAGCGAAGCGGAACCCACCATTTGCTACTCTTATGCATGTATGAATAAGAAATTTCAGAAATATTTAATTTGGTCAATATTCATACAATCAATCTTTGCATTCTTAGCAGGAATTGCTTTAGATACAGGAGAATCGGCTACAGCTTTCACCTATGCAGCGGTTGCATTTTGGACAGGTGTTTTGATTATAAAAAAACGTAGGCCGAGTTTTGAAACAACCACAGATCATATGTTTATGCGAAGCGGGCTAATTATTCTATCATTATTAAGTTATCCTGTTTCCCTTTTGATTTGGACAATTCGTGGGAAGTGGTAATTTTCTGCCTATTTAACGTCATCTGCAACCTTTTTAGACTAGGGAACACAGAAGGCGCAGGGCGGCAGATGGTGGGTTCCGCTTCGCTGCACCCACCCTACATTTTCTTGGAGGAGTATTATTTATGGATTTTGAGTGTATCATTTATGAAAAAGCAGAAGGTATCGCCACCATCAAACTGAATCGCCCCCGGGTGATGAACGCCATGAACAAACAGTTGTGGCTTGATTTTCAGGCAGCTTTGGAAGATGTCAGAAATGACGCTGAAATCAAAGCACTGATCATCACAGGAGAGGGACGGGCATTCTCCACAGGCGCGGATCTGAAAGAATCCAAAAATCGGAGTTTGGAGGATTACCGGGATTATCTGTCAGAGCTTCAGGAAGCGTCAAGAAAAATCATCCGCTTTGAAAAGCCGACCATTGCCGCAGTCAACGGTTATGCTTTAGGCTCAGGATATGAGCTGGCCCTTGCCTGTGATATTCGGATTGCTGCCGAGGATGCCCAGATCGGATCACCCGAGGCCAGGGTCACATCCTCTGTCACTGGCGGGGCCATGCGGCTGATTCAGGATCTGATCGGCCCGGGAAAGGCCAAAGAGCTGCTTTTCACCGCTGAAAATATTGACGGAAAAGAGGCCGAGCGGATCGGACTGGTGAACAAGGCTGTTCCCGCGGATCGACTCATGGATGAAGCCAGGGACATGGCAGGGAAAATCACCAAAAATTCAGGATTCTCCATAAAAATGATCAAAAAAGGGCTTCGCATGGCCCAGGGAGAGATCAGCCTCGAAGCCCTCATGGATTATGAAATCGAGGGATGTCTGGCCTGTGTTTCGACAAAGGAGAGGCAGGCGTCTTTAAATGATTTCGAGGATAGGAAGAAAAATATCTGATGATTGAACCCCGTCCGGCAGTGGGCAGCAAATCAGCAGGCTTCAGCCTGTTGAATTATCAGCCTCGGAATTTATTCCGAGGCTGAACCAAAGCGAGAACTTCATGAAGATTGGCAGAAGCATTATAAAAATGGGCAATATGCTTGAAGATCATGATAACGGCTTTATCCCGGGGACCATGCGGGAAAGAGTGGAGATGGTCTGGGAGATTACCGTTTCTCTATGGGCAGTGAGTACAAAAGGGAATATCCATGTTGAATCAGGATTACAAAGAGATGTTGCAGTGCTTAGAAGAGGAGCGTATAGGGCGGTTTGATCCGTCCCGCAGGGATGACTGAGAACAGCTCGGCAATTCATTGCCGGGCCGAATTTTAAAATTTGACAAAATGAGGAGAACAAGTATCATGTCCCTTGAAAAAATTTTAGACGCTGAATCCGTCGCCATTGTCGGTGCGTCAAAAGTAGAAACCAAACGGGGATTCCAGGCCATTCGGACGCTTTTGGATGAAAAATTCGAAGGTGCGATCTATCCGGTCAATCCGAAAGAAAAAAGCATATTGGGGTTTAAGTGCTACGCCAGTATCTCTGAAATTGAAGCCCCTGTGGATATGGCTCTGATCACCACGCCGGCCAAAACCATCCCCGCCATATTGAAAGACTGCGGTAAAAAAGGTGTCCGCGGTGCTGTGATTATCGCGGGCGGCTTCAAAGAGACAGGTGAGAAAGGAAAAAAACTGGAGGATGAAATTGTCAGAGAGGCCCAAAGCCACAATATCCGGCTGATAGGCCCGAACACCTCCGGCATGATGAATCTGAAAAGGCACATGAATCTTGTCGGTCTGCACGATGTGCCCAGAGGAGATATCGCCCTTCTTTCCCAGAGCGGCAACATGGCTCTGGCCCTGATGACAGAGGCGAAGCTCAAAAGTCAGAAGGGATTTTCCTATTATGTGGGCGTGGGGAACGAAGCGGATATCAAATTTCACGAATACCTTGAGTTCTTCCAGAATGATCCGGACACAAAAGCAATACTGATGTATGTTGAGGGAATGAGAATGGGCCGTGAATTTCTCCAGCAGGCATACAAGACGACCCGCGAAAAGCCTGTCATTATGCTGAAAGGCGGGCGATCAAGGCAGGGCAGCCAGGCAGCAGGCAGTCATACCGGCGCGTTGGCGGGAATCTCTGAAGTCGCCAGAACAGCCTTTAAGCGTGCAGGAGTCATCGTGGTTGAGAATCCAGATGAGCTTTTTCCTGTGGCAGAAACCCTTTCGAGTCTTCCTCACATAAAAAATAACAACATCGCCATTCTTGCCGACGGTGGTGGCCACGCCACGATTGCCGCTGACATTTTAAGCGATCTGGGCGTGGAAATTCCCGAACTGAGCGAGAAAAGTCAGGCCAAACTGAGAGAAATTCTGCCCGCGGCCGCAACGGTTCGGAATCCTGTGGATGTGGCAGGAGGCACGGATGCTGACCCGACGATTTTTGCCGACTGCGCCGAGATTATCCTGAAAGATGCCAATGTCGGCGGACTTCTGATCGTGGGACTTTTCGGGGGATATGGTATTCGGTTTGCGGAAAGCCTGGCTTTAATGGAGGAGGATGCAGCCCACAGAATGGGGAAAATGGTGAAAAAGCGGAATAAACCCATTGTTCTCCACAGCCTTTATAATTCTGAAAAGCCTCATTCACTCCATCTTATGCGCTATTATGGCATTCCTGTTTACGGCTCGCTCGATGTCTCATGTATGTGCATCGGCAAATTGGCGGAATATGGCAATTTCCTCAAACGCTACCATCCAAAGGCGAAATTTGTCTTTGACTGGCAGGACAAAGCAAAACCCGAAGGAGACGAAATTATCCGAAAAGTCAGGGATGATGGGCGCACGGCGTTGCTGGAATATGAAGCAAAGAAACTTTTGCGTCTGCACGGATTGCCTGTCTCCAAAGACAGTCTGGCAAAAACTGCGGAGGAGGCGGTGGGCTTTGCAAGAAAAACAGGCGGACCGGTGGCCCTGAAAATCTCGTCTCCGGATATTCTGCACAAGAGCGATGCGGGCGGGGTCCGGATCAACCTCAGTTCCCATGAAGAAATCCGTGACGCGTTCGACGGGATTATGAAAAATGCCAAAAAGTACGACAAAAAGGCCGATATAAAGGGCATAATCGTATCTCCCATGGCCAAGGCAGGACTGGAAGTGATCATCGGGACAAAAACAGATGACCAGTTCGGTCCCGTTATTATGTACGGGCTGGGAGGAATAATGGTGGAGATTCTTAAAGATGTGACTTTCCGCGTACTTCCTGTATCCCAGACTTACGCAAAAAAAATGATAGAGGAGACCAAGTCTTTTGCCATTCTGAACGGAATCCGGGGGAAATCCCCTTATGACAAAAAAGCGTTGACAAGAATACTGCTGCTGTGTTCCGAAGTGATTGAGTCTTATCCTGAAATACAGGAGATGGACCTGAATCCCGTTATTGTCCATGAAGTAGGCGTGAGTATTGTTGATGCACGAATTATACTGAAAAAGGGATGAGGGTGAGAGGTGAAGATTCAAAGATTTTCTTTTTTCCACTTTTCACTTTTTACTTTCCACTTAAAATTATGATTACAGAAATTCTTTCCACAGGTGATGAGATTCGTTCCGGCGCATTGGTTGACACCAACTCGGCGTATATCGCTGAGAAGCTTGAAGAGGCCGGGCTTGAGGTGGTTCGGCACAGTTGTGTCGGAGATGATTTTGACAGTCTCAGGGATATACTGAGAGAAATCGGGGGCCGTGCAGATGTTGCTGTGGTCACAGGCGGTCTGGGACCCACAACAGATGATCTGACCTCAGAGGCTGCTGCAAAAGCAGTTGGTGCGAATCTGGTTCTTGATGATGCCGCGCTCCGTTCTGTTGAAGATTTTTTCAAAAAACGAAATTATCCTAAAAGCCGTTCCAATGAAAAACAGGCCATGCTGCCGGAAGGTGCTGAGTGTATTTACAATCCGGTGGGAACGGCTCCCGGGTTTATTCTGAAAATAGACAGATGTCTCTTTTTCTTTATGCCCGGCGTACCTTTTGAAATGCGGAGAATGCTTTCAGACAGCGTCATGCCCCGGATAGAGAGCCTGCATGGCGACAACAAAAGATTCTCCATCGTAAAGACCATATCCACCTTCGGACTGCCGGAATCGGTGACAGGCGAGCGTCTTGCCGGAGTGATGGAGGAATTTCCGGGAATAAAGCTGGGGTTGCGTGCTAAGTTTCCGGAGATCCAAGTAAAGCTTTATGCGAGCGGGAGGGATGAGAACGCCCTCGGCAGCATGGTTGAAAAAGCTACCGAATGGGTGTTACAGAAAATGGGGAAGCGGGTCTTTTCCGTTGACGGCAGTTCCATGAAAGCTGCGGTGGGGGAACTTTTAAGAAAAAAGGGCGATACACTGGCAGTGGCGGAAAGCTGTACAGGCGGGCTTATCTCCCACTGGCTGACAGATGTGTCGGGCAGTTCGGATTATTTTCTCTTTTCAGGCGTGACTTACTCCGATGAGGCAAAAATGAAAGTGCTTGGGGTGTCGCCGGATACGTTGGCGGCTTATGGCGCGGTACATGAAGAAACCGCAATGGAGATGGCAGACGGTGCCCGGCGTGTCAGCGGGGCAGCTTACGGCCTTTCGACAAGCGGCATTGCAGGCCCCACAGGCGGAACAGATGAGAAACCTGTGGGAACGGTCTGCATCGGTCTTGCCACTCCCGAAGGTGTCAGGGGACGGCGGTTCCATTTTTCTTTTGGCCGGAGGGCGATGAACAAAACCATCTTTGCGATGACGGCCCTTGACATGCTTAGGCGTGAGCTTCTTGGCAGCCCTGAAGAATTTGAAAAATGGAAAAAGAGAAAACATTGTACGAAAGCGAAGCTTGAAGCATTGGAGAGCAAAGGCAGACTTGAAGAAAAAGAAGAGTTGCAGACCCCGTCCGACGGGGAGGCCCGGATTTAGCAATCCGAGCCGAGCAGGGAGGGTTAGCGAGTAACCAAGAGATCCCGTCTTGCAGACGATATCGTGACCGCAAAGCCGGCAATGACATCGAAGAGCGCCATGAGTGTCAGAATGAGAAATGAGGATGTCCCTGCATTCTTGACCACGATGAACTCTACCAAAAATGCGATAAACACAAGCATGGAAAACGCATGGTCAATGACAGAGACAACTGAGGTTCTGGTTGACTTGAAGACTTCAATACATAATGAGATGACTCCGAGGATGATCAGCAGCCCGTTACCATCAAGCATGAACATCGCACCTGAAATCAGTTGGGCTTCAATGAGCGTAAGGTCCAATATATTCTGCGTGTTGTCACCGCCTGAAAATACAAGAATGTTGTAGATGATGAGCAGGTAGAAAAAAAGAGGGATGTACTTAAATACTTTCATAATTTAGTCTGCCTTATTATTTTTTCCTGTAATCGTTCTTGTTTGCAGGTGCGGATTTGTCCATCAGAAGGCTGATTATATCAGCTTTTAACAAAAAGATTATCCGGAGTGCGAAAATTGAGCGAAGCGGTTTTTCGCATGACACACCACCGAGCTGACAAATTTTTTGTTGAAAACTCTATTACCCCCTGTTGGCGAAAAACTTCTCCGAAAGGCGTTATAATCAGGAAAAAGGACTGCGGATATATCCGCTCCTGTGAGAGGATTGCACAGGTTATCTTATACCTTCGGCATTCATGGCCTTCTGGTATTTTTTGTCCATAACACCGATATGACTTTTCAGCCAATCCGTAAGAAGCGTTGATACGCCGGAACTGAGGAAAGCCCCCATCCCCTTATCTGCCTGATCTTTGTAATCTTCGATTAAGGAGATGAACTTTCCGTGAGCGTTTTTCTGTTCAGCCAGTCCGACATAGTTGACTCGTTCCATCAACTTTTCTTCTTCCCCAAAGTGGTACTTTGTATAATCAAGAAGTTCCCTGATTATATTCCCTATCATATCCACCGCCTTTCCCTGCAACATTGCAGCGTGCAGCCTGTTTAGCATATCAAATATTTTCTGATGGTGTCTGTCCATTCCGGCGACACCTACACTGTAGTCGTCTGACCATTCAAATAATGGCATTTTCTACCTCCTCTGTACATCGTTTTAATCAGATTGGACTTTCATTCAAAGTCAATCATAAAATAATTAATGATATTCGGAAAAAACAGCCGGATTTCAGTCAGTGAAATCCGTGAAAACAACATCGCTATGGTGCATAAAGATTCGCTTTCATGGGAAGATAAAGGGATAGTGCGGGGATCAGCGAAATGATAATCAAAATAATGACATCCATGATGATAAAGGGAATCGCCTCCTTTGCCACAGAATCCACATCACCGTTGATGAGATTCGCCGCAGTAAAAAGATTCACGCCCACCGGGGGCGTGGCCTGACCAATGGCGAGTGCGGAGATAAAGATGACACCGTACCACAGCGGATCAATTTGAAAAGCTGCAAGAACGGGGATCAGAATGGGCATGAGAAGATAGGAGATGGAAATGGCATCCAGAAACATCCCCAGAGTCAGAAGCAAAAAGTCCACGAGAATAATCATAACCACGGCATTGGGAGATATTTCGACGATAAAATTTGCGGCAGCATCTATTATGCCCAGCACACTTGAAGTCCAAGTGAAAATGCCGGCAAAAGCAACGATGAACATGATCACCGAAGAGGTCACGCTGGCATCCACGAGAATGTCAATAAAACCACGCCATGTCACGGTGCGATATATGAATATCGCAATAAAGAGACTGTAAAAAACAGCCACCACTGCGGCTTCCGTAGGCGTGAAAATGCCGGAATAAATGCCCCCGAGAATGAGAACCGGCGTGAAAATCGCCCATACGGATTTTCTCAAAGCAAGGAGAATTTCTTTGGGAGTTCCTCTTTTTTCCGACCCGGCATATCCCCGCTTTTTTGAAATGAGATACACAACAAGCACCGTGCCAAGTCCTGTGAGGATGCCTGGAATAATGCCTCCGACAAACAGCGCACTCACCGAAACGCTGGTAATATTGCCGTATATGATAAAAGCGATGCTGGGAGGGATGATGATGGACAGATCCGAGGCATTGGCAATAGTTGCGCCGGCAAAGCTCTTATGATACCCATGTCGGATCATGGGGGCCAGCAGAATCAGGCCCACCGCCGCTGTGGTTGCCGGTCCTGACCCGGAGAGCGCACCCCAGAACATGCAGGTGAGTACGGCCACAATGCCCAGACCTCCCACAGCCTGCCCCACCAGGAGTTCAAAAAAACTGGCGATGGTTTCGGCCAGCTTCGCCCTTTCGAGAATCACTCCTGCAAGTACGAAAAAAGGAATCGCCAACAGCGGAAAAGACGCAATGCCGGAAGAGAAATTTATTCCCAGCATCTCAATGCCCAAATCAAAGACATAAATTGTGATGACTGCGGAAATACCCAGGGCGGTTCCAATAGGAACGCCAATGGCAATAAGCGTCAGAAGTGTCATGGTAATCAGGAGAATATCCATCAGTGTGTCTCCTTTCCGTTACGGAGAGAAAAAGTGGCGTTTATCCGAGTTTGGACATGGCATCATTGTAGATGCCTCTGAATACGAAAATTGACAGAATCGGAACGCCGCTATAGTAAATCCACACAGGAACGCCCAGAGCACCGGAGGTCGCGTGGAAAATGGTGAGCTCATCATAGATGGACTTGATCATAAAATAATCCACCAGGATGAACAGTATGGCACTCAGCCCCGCGCTGAAGAGAATAATTGCCTTCTTAAATTTTATGGGAAAAAGATTAAACAAAGTGACCATTCCCATTTGGCCGCCGCGTTCAAAAGCAATCCCTGTCCCCACCACAGTCATCCACACAAACATATTGATGGTAAGCTCTTCAGTGGCGGCAAAAGAAAAGTGAAAAAAATAGCGGCTGATGACATTGATAAAAGCAATCAAAGCCATTGCAAAAAGCAGAATCGCCACGATAAGATAGTCAATCCTGAACTGTTGTTTTTTATCGCTCATAGTCATTTGAAGATTCAGCACATCACAATCTGCCCGGTTCAAATTGGCAAAACCGGACTGCGGGATTTGTCAATCCCGCAGGAGCCAGTTCCAAGCATCCAACATCCAACATCAAATATCAAATATCATCTACTTTGCCATATCTGTTTTCGCTTTTTCATAAATCTCGTTGGTGATCTTT
>JAOZLU010000168.1:0-1734 GCA_029934695.1 Desulfobacterales bacterium
AATTATGATTTTCTCAGTATCTGATATTGATGAGTTTGAGAAAGAGAAGATTGTTTGGGGGAACAGTCCCGGCTACCCGACTTTAAGGAATGAAAGTTTGATAAAATATAAATTAAGGAAAGATTGAAAGTTGAAGACGGACATGGATTCCATCTCCAATCGCCGATTTTCAATCAGAATGAGGAGCGGATTATGGCAGAAGAAGCAATTAAACTTGGAAGAGAGAAAAAAAGCATTTTCATAGACAAGGTAAAGGAACTCATCCCTGATGGGGGAAACCTCAACCTCTGTCTGACCTGCGGGGCCTGTTCATCAGGGTGTCCTGCAACCGGGCTGGAGGGAATGGATCCCAGGAAATTTTTGCGTATGGCAGCACTGGGGCTGGATGAAGAAATTGTAGCCTCCAACTGGCCGTGGATGTGTACCATGTGCCAGCGGTGCGTCTATGTCTGCCCGATGAAGATTGATATTCCCCAACTGGTCTTCAACGCTAGGACATTGCGGCCCAGGGAGGAAAGACCCAAGGGGATTCTCGGATCATGCGACATGGCACTGAGGAATGACAGCGGCAGCGCCATGGGAACATCGCCCGAGGATTTTGACTTTGTTGTGGGGGATGTGCTTGAGGAATATCAGGAATCACAGCCTGAGTTTGCGGACATGCAGGCTCCCATTGACAAACAGGGTGCTGAGTTTTTTCTGAATCAGAACTCCAGAGAACCGGTGACCGAGCCGGATGAAATGGTTCCACTGTGGAAAATCCTTCATCTTGCAGGGGCTGACTGGACTTACGGAAGTAAGGGATGGGGCGGTGAAAACTACTGCTTGTTCCTTGCCGATAACGAGTCATGGGAAAAACTCACCCGGAACACGGCCGGCCAGGCAAGTGCTCTGGGATGCACGACCTATCTCAATACTGAATGAGGGCATGTAACTTTCTCAGTCCTGGCAGGACTGAAAAAATTCAACATTGACCATAATTTTCAGGTTAAGAATATCTATGAATATTATGCAAAATGGATCCGGGAAGGAAGACTGAAGGTCAATTCCGACTGGAACAAGGATCTGAAAATCAAGTTCACGGTTCAGGATCCCTGTCAGATTGTGCGTAAATCTTACGGTGATCCCATAGCGGAAGACTTGCGGTATGTGGTGAAGTCGGTTGTTGGCGAAGAAAATTTCATAGACATGATCCCGAACCGGTCAAACAATTACTGTTGCGGCGGCGGCGGCGGCTTCCTTCAGTCGGGATATAAAGAGCAGCGTCTGGAATACGGCAGGTTGAAAGATGCCCAGATCAAGGCAACCGGAGCTGATTACTGTATTGCAGGATGTCATAACTGCCATGCACAGATTCATGAGCTGAGTGAACATTACGGGAGCAATTACCCTGTTGTTCATATGTGGACGCTTATCTGTCTCTCTCTGGGCATACTCGGCCCCAACGAGCGGGAATATCTCGGGGATGATCTTAAAGAAGTGCTGGTTTTTCATCCTGAGTCGGCAATGTAGGTCTTGAAACTGGAAACGTAAACTGTATTCTCGTTTTCAAGTTTCAAGTTTTTTTACTGCCGGACTTACTGCCGGACGGGGTTTGCAACCCCGTCCGAGACGTTCTTACTGCCGGACGGGGTTTGTAACTCCGTCCGAGACGTTTTGCCCGCTGTCGAAAAATATCAAACATTGCGGACGGGGTTGCAAACCCCGTCCGGCAACGAACCCCGTCCGGCAACG
>JAOZLU010000168.1:1834-12018 GCA_029934695.1 Desulfobacterales bacterium
AACATTGCGGACGGGGTTGCAAACCCCGTCCGGCAACGAACCCCGTCCGGCAACGAAATAAAGGAGAATTTTTATGAAAATTGGAATTGTCATGGGTAGTGATTCTGATCTTGAGGTCATGCAGGAAACGGCTGCTGTCCTGAAGAAATTCGGTATTCCCTTTGAAATGACCATTGCCTCTGCCCACAGGAGTCCCCAAAGGGCCGCAGAGTTTGCCTCTTCCGCCAGGGAACGGGGGATCAGAGTGATTATTGCGGGCGCGGGCCATGCTGCCCATCTTGCAGGCGCGATGGCTGCCCATACCTCCCTTCCGATTATCGGGGTCCCCATTGATTCCTCCTGTCTCCAGGGACTGGACGCGCTGCTTTCCACTGTCCAGATGCCCCCGGGCATTCCTGTTGCCACCGTTGCCATTGGAAAACCAGGGGCAAGAAATGCTGGCATCCTTGCGGCTCAGATACTTGCTCTTTCCGATCCTGAGCTTGAAAAGAAACTGGAAGAATTTAAAAAGGAGATGGCAGAGCAAGTTGAACAGAAAGCCAAAAAAATGGTGAATTGTCAATGATTAATGGTGAATTGTGAATGCTGGCTTCAGCAATAAAATAAAAAAGGTGAATCCTGAATATCCGGATCCGGATCAGATCGCAGAGGCAGCCGGTGTCATAAAAAGAGGCGGATCTGTGGTATTTCCCACAACGTGTCTTTACGGGCTGGGGGCAGATGCTTTCAACCCCGAGGCAATTGACAGCATCTTTGGAATAAAACAAAGGTCTTATCAGAAACCGATTCTTGTGCTGATTCATGATAAAAAGGAAGTAAACAGGCTTGTACGACATGTCCCTCCTGCAGCATCATGCATCATGGACACATTCTGGCCGGGCAGGGTCACGATTGTATTTGAGGCGGATGACACTTTGCCGGCAAATCTCACTGCCGGGACAGGCAAAATCGGAGTACGTTTATGCGGGCATGCTGTTGCTTATGCTTTGGCCAAGGCGGTTAATGGCCCTGTAACCGGAACCAGTGCCAATCTTGCTGGCCATGGCGGATGTTCACAGATTCCTGAACTGGATTCCCAGGTCAGGGACGCGCCTGACCTGATACTGGATGCCGGACCTCTCAAAGGCGGAATCGGTTCCACTGTCATTGATGTGACGGGTGAAATTCCTAAAATATTGAGGGAAGGCATTGTCCCTGAAAAAGATATTTTTGCTGTTTTTAAAAAATATTCAATCAATTTTGTTGACAAACGATTCAAATTTAAATATAGAGATTAAATTCATGCCGGGGTGGTGAAATTGGTAGACGCAGAGGACTCAAAATCCTCCGGGGGCGACCCCATGCGGGTTCGATTCCCGCCCCCGGCACCATAAAATTAAAAGAAGGGGCAGCCATCTGGGTCAGCCCTTTTTTTTGTGTCAAACTTTCAGCTTTCCACTTTCAGCTTTTCACTTTTTTTCACTGTCAAACAGGTTAGGCTTTGACAAACCCTCAAAAATTGTAGTATGCAAAGCATATATGAAGAAATCAATTTTTAAAAAAGATAAAAAATACACATTCCGTGATTATTTTGAAATGACCAATCCCACGGAAGAGATTGTCGGGGAATTCGGATACTCTTTTTCTTTGGAAGTGATAGACTTGCCGGAATATCGAAATTATGAACCTGACCCCATTGAAAACCTTCGGAACACTTATTATAAAATCCTTACTAGGATAACACTGACTTCCGAAATAGCGAAAAGAGAATTCCTCATAGCACCTATTTTGTTGGAAATCGTCAAAAACACGGATTCCAGAATAAATGTCGAATATCCATTGGAAGTGAATGACAAACTGAGCGGTTCCCTGGATTATCTGATTCGTTCAGATCGTGATATGATTATCATAGAAGCCAAAAAAGGAGAGTTGGACAGAGGGTTCAACCAGTTGGCAGCAGAACTCATAGCCATGGACAAATATGAGGAAGACAGCCCCGCGGAGCTGCTTTACGGAGCCGTAACCATAGGAGAAATATGGAAGTTCGGAATCCTTCAGAGAAAACAGAAGCACCTTACAAAAGATATGCATAGCTTCAGAATACCGGAAGATACGGAAAAAATCTTTTCTGTTCTGATGGGAATTATAAATAAAGCCTGATGGTTAAGTGAATCGGACGGGTTCCCGGCTGAAGTTGTTCGCCAAATTCCCCGCTACTTATCTTTACAATTTATATATTTTTTAACTGCAAAATTAATTAAGGAGGTGAAAAATGAACACTTATGTTCGATCAGTTTCCATGCTGATGATGCTGTTTTTCATGTTCGGGTGCTACACTCAGAACCCCAAGCCTGCCACTTACAGGCATTCCACCCAGCAGAAGATGCAGGCTGCATACCATTGGGATGTTCTGGCTGAGGATGTTGCCGCCCAGATTACAGAAACCCTGAGAAAATGGGGATACCTGAATCAGCCGGTGTATGTGAAACCGGCTTGCGGAGCACCCACAAGGGTGTGTGTGCCTCATGGTGAAACGCCTTTTGGTGAAGGTTTTCATGATCTCCTGCTGACCCAGCTGGTCAACTACGGTCTGAAAGTCTCCGTTGTACCAGACGGAGCCCTGATTGTGACAAACAAGGTACAACTGGTCTATCACAGGTCAGACCGCATTGCACGGACTTCCCGGCCCGGTCTGATTTCGGCAGTCAGTGCATTGGCAGGAACTTGGGCGATGGTCATTCGGGATGCTCAGTTGCACGGAGGCTCAATCGCCGAAACTGCCGCCTGGGCCGGGGCTGGTCTTACTGGCGGAATACTGTATGATGTCACTTCAGGCATGTTTACCAAAGGGGTGCCGCATAGTGAGGTTCTTATTACCACCTCAATCAATGATTATGACCGGTACCTGATGCGGAAAACAGATATTTACTATATTAATGATGCTGACTATTGGCATTACAAAAGCCCACCGCCGCCTCGGACCCTTGAAATCAGAGGCTCATGACATAAAATCCGAAATCCGGATATCAGGAACAGATTCCGATCTTCGGATTTCAAATTTATTGACTCAGTCAAACAGGAAAATCCCGTATGCCATTTAAAAATCTAAGCATATTTATTGCAGGAAGAAAATCGCTGAGAGGAATCTGTGCGATCATCAGTTGTTGCATCATACTGTTAAGTCTGTCAGGATGCAGAGATGCAAATCTGATCCAGTCCAGCTATAAGGCCACTGATATGCTGGTTGAACAGGCAATCCCGCCGCTTATCCCCCAGCAGGTGATACTGATAGCGAGTTTTGTCAATATTGACAACCTTGAGGAATCCTCCACTTTCGGAAGGACCGTCTCAGAATATATCGGCTCCCGCCTGAACCAGAATGGCTACAAGGTTGTGGAGATGAAACTGAGAAGGTCCATATTTATGAAAAAAAACGCGGGGGAGTTTCTGCTCACCAGGGATCTGAAAGAGATCAGCACCCGGCATAATGCTCAGGCCATCGTTGTCGGGACGTATTCTTTGGGAAAAAATGTTGTTTATGTTTCTGCCCGCATAATCAAGCTGACGGACAATACAATCCTTTCATCTTACGCGTATAAACTCCCCTTGGGCAAAAATACCAGGAAAATGCTGGGGCTTTATTAAATTTGCCTTATATCGTGCGATTTTGCAGATTGCATCCGGGCAAATTGGAAATTTGCCTTACATGCAACACAATTTTACAAATTGCGTGGAGATGTAGCGCAATTTTGCAAATTGCGTTCGGGCAAATTGGAAATTTGCCTTAGGGACCCGGAAAAAACGCATTATCCCATTTCAGATTTCAGTTTCATCATTAACGGAGCAAAATAAGGAGGTTATCACCATACAGAAAAAAACATTTACCAACAAAATCAGTCAGCTTATCATGATTCTTTTTTGGATTGTGTTTACAGCTTCGGCCGCTTATGCGGAACTGAAAATTGAATCGGTTTCTCCCAATCAGGGCGTGGTGGGGCAGGATTTGGCCGTAACGATTACGGGAAGCGGGTTTGATGAAAATACCAGAGTTTCAATGTTCATGGATGCTTGATCTGCCAGTATTGGCTCCGTGGACACACCCGGTTATGCCCACGGCGTGGCGGTCATTGGAGAGACGGCTTTTGTGGCGGACGGGTCTGACGGCGGCTTGCAGGTGATAGACGTCTGGGATGAAGATGCAGTTCCAGTTCGCAGGAGAGAGTGTTTTGGAGGATGGAGGGTGAAAAGCGGATTCACCCTTCACCCTTCATTCTTATTTTTTTAAGGAATCTTCAAAAAGGCTTGAAATCTCTTCAATAATCTCCCGCTTCCAGCCAACATCCAGACTCTCCTGGCTGGCAATCAGGCATCCTTCAGACTCCGGGGAACCCAAAATCTTCAGCGTGTCAATAATCTTCAGATTGTTCTTACGCAGGGTATTCCCTGTTTCCGTATTTTCAACAATCATGTCGCAGTCTTCGGGAATCAGGGATTCTGTCGCACCATACGTCATGATGACTCTGTAAGGATGAAGGTTCTGCTTTTGAGCATACGCATCCGCAAGATAGACATATTCCGACGCAATCCTGAGATATTCCTTCTTGGATGCGGAGCGAAAGGACTGCATGAAATCGGGCAGATTATCTCCGTGATCCTGATGCACAGCCGCCACAATTCTGACCTTTCCGAATCCCATCCTCAGTTGTTCAACCACCGGACTGCTGGGAAACCGCTGCCTGTGTTCGGCAAGCCAGTCTGTGCCGGATATGGCGAGATCAAAATTGGCGTTTGCTATGTGGGTCGGCATATCCTGGGGACGGATCACCTTGGCCGCGACCCGCCCCGGCGATGGGATGCGCCTTCCGGCCTCATCCGTGTCTGTTCTCATTCCCGGGCGGCGGTTCAGGTTCGGGGTCTCATATCCGTCAAAACCCAAGCCGGCCCTTTCCAGGAAAGGTAAAACATGCGTCATCAGATGACCATCCGGCAACGCAAAATTCAGTTTGTCAGGAATTCCTGTCATTTGAGTTCTCCCTATCTGAGAAAAAATTAAGTACCGGAGAAAGGTCTTTCTCTTCAAAACTTTTACGGTTGACAACCAGGCTGAGTTCTGATTCAAGTTCACAGCCAATGGTGTGCAGTTCCATTTTTGCAAGGTTTTCCTGCTTATATGCGGCCAAAATCACCACGTCCGCATGTTCAGGCGGATATCCCTCAACGCTTCCCCATGCGGAGAAAACCTTAAACTTTCGCAGCCTTTTCCGGATCGCAAAATTCTCTGCAAGATTCGGGTATTCACTCACAATGGTGACAAACTCCCGCATCTTTTTCAGATCATCAGGCGACTTGAGGCTTCCGTTCAGCCCGGTGCATACATATAATTGTTTCTTGTCTAATCCCAAGGGTTTGAACACAAAGAGCCTTGTTGTCCTGTATCGGGTCGCATGTTCCTGTATCCAGTCCGTGCCGCAGAAACCGATGTCATAGTTTCCCGCGCCAATCTGGATCGCCACATCCTTCTCCGCCATGATCTTTGCGCGTACCGGCAGACCTCTCACTTCCGGGCGATAGGTCCGATTCCTGGAATGATATTCCTCCACCGGAAAGCTGAGTCTTTCAAGACTCTCTGCCAGTGGTTTCATAGCGTCTCCCTTTGGAAGACATACGCTTATTTTCTCAACGGTCATTGAATTCTCCAAAGAGGTTCATAAGAAGAGGTTTGCCTATTTTCTGGCTGTACAATATCTGATATCCGTCGGTAAATCTCTCGTGGTCAACCTCGATCACCAGTCCGAAGCTTTCGTATTTTTCCTGCTCCACAGGACTGAACGTGATCCGCGCCACAAAGCCCAGACAGGACAGTTTGTCAGAGAGAAGCTGTCCTGTTTTTACGTTATGCTTCGTTATATTGCTGATACAGATGGCAATATTTTGCAGTCTGTCCCTTGAGGCAGCGACATTGTCAATGATTGTGCGATGCCTGATGATATTTCTCGCATACAGGGCAAAACCCACCGCGGGAACAGTATCGGGTTTGGAATCGTCCGGCTTCTCTTCAAATAACAGCTTGAGCATATCTCCGGTCAGATTGTCATAACGGCCCCCCGCACAGAGAATATCCTTTCTGGATTTTCTTGTGGGAGTGGAGAGTATCTGAAACTGGATACCGGTATAGTATTCCAGGTCTCCCAGGAGTGAAAAATCAATCATATATGGACATTCTAAGCGATCCAACAGTTCACACACAGAGACAAAATTTTTAAAGACAGACCGCACGCGCTCATATTTTGAACCTTTCAGGGTGTCTTTCAGGTTCTTCAGATAGTTTGCTGATTTGCCCCTGAGTGACAGGATGGCTTCGAGTTTGTCTCCATCCTCTGCTTTGCTCAAAATTTCTCTGACTCTCTCGGAATGACTGTTCCGTATGGCAGCGATGAGATCATTTTTCTCCTTCTCATCCAAGTCCAGTGCGGTGATAATCTCCTTGACAAACGCCGGGTATGAGAGATACATATAGATGTCTCCGAGTCCGATTTCCCGGAGGATGTTGTAAGCCATGTAAATGACTTCAATATCCGATTCAGGCCGAATGCTTCCGATGTTTTCAATGCCGCATTGCCACCTTTCCGAAAGCTCATCCCACGAATCAGCCCACTCAAAATGATTCTCCACGTAGCAAAGCTTCTGCCTGGCATTTTCGGCATAAAGATGATCGCCGTAGAATCTTGCCACACAGGTGGTGGAATCCGGCCTGAGTGCCACTTTTTCACCGCTCCACCCGTCCCAGTCTATGAAGGAATACATGCGCCTCAGTTTCGCGTCGCTCAACGGGCCCAGCGCGGTGAAAATATATAACGGCTCAATAGTTGAAGTTCTGATTTCATTGTAACCGAAATGACGACATCGGCTGAGAAAAGCACTCTCAAGTTTTCGGAAACGTAAAATCTCATCAACGGTAAGATCATTCTTGGAACTTTTATTTTTCATTCTCTTTTCCTAAATATGATTAGCGTGTAACCAAAATAAAATATATTTCCCGCTCTCATTCCCACGCGCCATGTTCCGTTTGCGGCAGGCATGGAAAAGAGCGGCGACAAGCCGGACATGAAGCCGTGTCAGATGGTTATATCTATACGGTTATCTGAAATTGAAACCTGACCTTATGTCAGATTACCGATTACCTATCACCCTGATTTTTTCCCGTCAAGTTCAAATTTGTGCAAAATTTTGCTTTGGTGTCCGAATCCTGATTTCAGGAGTGTATGAAGCCCCATAAATCGTTTGTCAAGGCAGAAAAGCGGTTTCCTGGCATTTGGCTGAATCGGAAACAGGGATCATTCCATTTTACTGATTATAACGGATTCAGGACAGGCTGCAATTTCAGCATGTCATCACGCCGATATCTCACACAAAGGCACAAAGGGCACAAAGAAAAGCACATAAAAGTCTGTGTCCGGGCATCTGTGTCCGGCTTCCGGGTCAGCCCGGGTTTCTTTCCAAATCCCATTATCCCGCGTGTGCTGAAATTTCATTTCAGCACTCCTGCAAAAAAATCCGGTTTTGTCAGAAAAAATATGTTGCAAACTCTGACAATTTCCGGTACATCTGTATCCCTGCTTACATTTGATTATTTATTATTGAGGATTCCATAATCTGGAGAAACAGAAAATTTAATCATTCAAATATATTTTTGAGGAGATGCAAACCATAATGACAGAAAATGCAGGGGTTACAACCCACAAAATCAAATGGTGTGATTTACGATGTGAGGATGCTGATTTTTCAAAAGTGGATGCATTGGACGGCAGTTGCCGCACATTTATGTCTCTGTGGTGCGGGAAATTGGAAAAGCATGTCACCAAAAATTCACCCTGTGAAGCCTTATTCGGGAAAAGACGCCCGACCACCGGAATTTAAAACAATATCCGGAGTGCAAAAATTGAGTGGAGCGGAGCGGAACGGTTTTTTGCATACGCAAACTCTGCGAAAAACCGCTCCGCTCCATTTCCGCACTGGGAGAGCGCAAGAAACACACCATGAAAAAAAACACAACATCCTTATTTTTTACTGGGCTCCGGTCTTTACCTACTGTCTTCTGATTTTCATTCAGTCGTCATATCCATCCGCCATAAGCGATCCTGGATTGCCTCATATAGACAAACTGGCCCATTTTCTCGGATACGCCCTTCTTGGCGTTCTCTTTTTCAGAGCTTTCATGACCCTGCGATTCAGGGATAACGATGACCTTGTGATGATACTCAGCATGGTTTCATCCGTGCTTTACGGAATGAGTGATGAAATCCATCAGCATTATGTCCCGTCCAGAAGTGCTGATATAACGGATCTCCTGGCCGATACCCTCGGCAGCTTCTGCGGCGTTTTTTTCTATCAACTGTTTGTGGTAAAATACTATGAGTTGTGCAAGGCAACTTTGCGATCCTTGATGAGCAGGTCCGTTGCTGAACTTAATTTAAAGAGAGAAACCCGGCTTTTTTGGCAACCCCATCCGGCAGAGAAGGAAGCTTTAATATGGAAGAAAAAAAATTGAACTTTAAGGATTGTACCCAGAAACTGTTAGACGAGACCTTCAATTTAAAACAGGTTATCAATCATAAAGCATTGCGGAACTGGATAACATCTGAAATGCAATTGACTGATTTTGAAATAAAAACACTTGAATATCTGCAAGAAAACCTCATGTTGCGCGCACATACCTGGAATGAAACTGAATTAAGGGATAAGTTTATAGGCCCTGTCATGGCCCTTGTGAATTTTGACAGTGATGATGTTCAGTATTTTGCAGAACGCAGTTTGTCAGGAACGGTGGAAAGCCTGAAACTGTCCGGCAGAGTTGACGGGATGATTGCAAAAGGAAAATGGGAGCCTGAAAAAACTTACTTCTGCATGAATGAATACAAAAAGGAAAAAGACCCCCAGGGAGATCCCGGTGCTCAGGCATTGGCTGCCATGATGGTCGCACAGGAACAGAATGTTCATCCGATTCCGGTTTACGGTTTATATGTGAAAGGAAAGCTGTGGTATTTTATGATACTTCTCGGAAAAGAATACGGGATCAGCGAGCCTTATACCGCCAGTCTTGAGCATATTTTTGATATATTCAGGATATTGAAAACACTCAGGCAAATTATCTGTGGAATAGTGGAAAGTGAGAAAACTGGTTAGGTTTTAAGTTTTAGGCACTGTTTTGCAATTTTTCCTGAAACCTGAAATCTAAAACTTTTATAGTGATAATTAAGGCAGTTGAATGACAAAACATAAGGTTCTTTCAAAGGAACTTCTCGGATGCCTGGCTGTTTTCGGTTCCGCGTTTTTCTTCTATCTTTCCACGGTAACAATCCGCTGGTCAGTGCTCTGGGTGACGTTGGATCCTGCTTTTTTTGTTTTTGTGAGGTTTCTCCTGGGATTTGTCGTGATATGCTCTCTTTTATATTTTAAAAAACAGGAGCTTAAACCCGTAAGATATCATTTCCTGGTGGGTCGGGCAGTGTCCAACTGCGTGGCAGTTTACTGTTTTTACAAAGGCGTGGTTTTAACGTCAGTTGCCGAGGCAAATATTCTGAATATGACCTATCCCCTGTTTATTGCAGTTTTTTCCTGGATATTTTTAAAAGCCCAGAGAGACGCTGTGACGATGGTGATTGTACTGGTTGCCTTAACCGGGGTCTGGCTGATATTGGCCCCGGAAAAAGCAGAGCCGGATTTGAATCATCTGTGGGGGCTGGCATCAGGATTTTCCGCTTCATTTGCAATTGTCTATTTGAACTTCAGCCGAAAGTTCCATGATTCGGAAACCATTTTATTTTATATGTTCGGACTGGGAGTGCCCATCACCTTTATTTTTTTCCATGAGAAAATATTCGTTCCAAATGCACAGGAACTTTATTACCTGCTTGTTTGCGCGGGACTCGGCATTTGCGGACAATATCTGCTCACCCTGGGATTTCGCTATGTGACCGCGGTGGAAGGGGGAATTATTTCCTCCACACGGATTTTACTGGCTGCGATTCTCGGCCCCTACATTGCATCTGACCCATCCTTATCTCTATCTGGATGGATGGGCGCGCTCCTGATTTTTGTCGCCAATATTTATCTGACCATCAGAAAAGCAAAAACAGCGTAAACAGCCATCAAACATCAAACATCAAACATCAAACATCAAACATCAAACATCAAACATCAAATGA
>JAOZLU010000752.1 GCA_029934695.1 Desulfobacterales bacterium
CAAAGCTCCGGAGTGCCAAAGTTGCAAAGCTCCGGAGTGCCAAAGTTGCACTTTGGCAGACAGACGCCTCATCAGCCAGTTCGATAAAATTCCTGATAGGCGAAAGGAGGTTAAATGAAAAACGAATAATGTGTTCTAAATATGGGGCCTGCCCAAATGATTCTGAGGGATGACGTTTATAAATATCGCTCAGTGCTTTTTCCGTGAGCAGGTCATTCTGACAAAGTCTGATATCTGTTGATCAATAAAAAAAGGAGGATGTTATGAGGGCTTTTATAAGCAAAATGTTCATTGTATCGTTGGCTTATGTGTGGATCATGGCCCTGCCGCTTCAGGCAGAGGCCGGGATCGTGGTTGAATGGGAAAAGACCTTTGACAACCGCATAGCCAATTCGGTTGTCGGAACCTCGGACGGAGCCATGGTGGTGGCAGGAGCCGCCGACACCGATGACTTCTGGCTGGCAAAGCTGGATGCCCGGGGAAATCTGGTGTGGGAGGTGACTGATACTTCCTCTAACGGTGCAAGCCAAGTGATTGAAACCTCAGATGGCGGCTTGGCCGCTGTGACCTATGGCGGCGATGTTATAAAGTTGGATGCTCAGGGAGGGGAGCTATGGAAGAACGGATTCCTCTCCACGCTTTCTGGTTGTTATGAGTGCCGTACTTCAATCACAGAAACCGCAGACGGAGGATTGGCTGCATCTTCAACAGATTCTTTCTATGATGGCTCTTATTACTATTGTAATGGAGATTCTTTCCTTGCAAAGTTTGACAGCGAGGGAAATGGGCTATGGGAAAAATCATTAGATTTCTGCGCAGAATCAATTGCCGGAACTTCGGACGGCGGTATCGTTTTGGCAGGAGGCGAAGTAGAAGAATTTCACTCAAGCTCTGACTCTGACCCATTCCTTATGAAGATAGGCGCTGACGAGGAGATACTATGGGAGAATACCGGATATCATGGTGATGCATTAACTTCAGTTATTGAAATTGCGGATGGCGAGTTGGCCATGACAATGGCAAGCTTTCCTGGAGAGGGAAGACTTATAATCGCTGATGCGAATGGAGAGTCTATGTCTGACGAATACTGGTGGTACCTCCCGTACTCAATCATCGAAACCGCAGACGCTGGTCTGGCTGCCATTGGCTCTTTCTTTTCAGACGGTGACATGAATGTGGCGATTGGGAAGACAGAGCCTTATAGGGATTGGCAGGATGTATCTTGGCAATGGTACGAAACATTCGGGGAAGCCGGTGTTGATGACCGGGCCTCGTCTGTCACCCAGATTTCGGACGGCGGGCTGGTCATCGCGGGGCGTAAGAACTGGGAGCAGACATGGATTATGAAACTCATGGAACCTGGCAAAATACATCTGGATATGGACATCTCCACCACAGATTATGACAATCCGACCCATATCGAATCAGAACTTCCGGCATGCAAAGACAGCGAGATATGGATTGCTGTCGCTGCCACGGATGTCATCAATCTCGACACCTACCAGGTCGAAGTCAGCTTTGACACAACCCGGCTTCAGTTCATGGAAGGGGCCGAAGACAACCCCCTGGGCGGAATATACAACCTGCTCAAGAAAAACGGAGGCAAAACAACAGGCTTCCTCGCAGTTGAGGACACCCCCGGGACCGTGAACATCTCCAACACCCTGACCGGCGAGGACTGCGACCAGGCCCCCGAAGGTTCGGGCCTGCTCGCGCTTCTGAAATTCAAAGTCCTGACCACGGGATCCGACGCGGAACTGACCCTGGGCAACGCGTTTTTCATTGACTGTGCCGGCAATAACGCAAGTGTCAGCGATCTGGAGAACGGAAAATTTATCCTTCAGTCAAATCTGCCGTCGGATTTCAACGCGGACGGAGTCGTGGATTTCATTGACCTGGGCCTGCTCGCCAATCACTGGCTTCTGGAATGCGGAGATGACGCCTGGAATGCCAAGTACGATTTGGAGGAGGACTGCATTGTCAATTATCAGGACCTCCGAATCTTCGGGGATAACTGGCTGAACCAGGGCGGAAACTGCCCGATTTCCAGATAATACAATAAGACCTCTGAGGTTTCAGAAACCTCAGAGGTCTGCATATTAAGGGCCGAAACTGTCCGATTTCCGGATAACACAGTTTCCAGATAATACAACAAGACCTCTGAGGTTTCAGAAACCTCAGAGGTCTGCATATTAAGGAGGAACGAAAGAAATGAAACAGCTTATCTCTGTAAAGACGCTTTTGGTGATTTCCCTCATTTTTCTCATGGGAATATCTCCCGCATGGGCCGGTCCCAATTCATCCGCAGGCTGCGCCCTGGATCTGGATTACGAAACCCGGGCCTATGACCCGGAAATAAGCGAAAAGGACATCGAAGCCCGGACGCAGGCCAGTATCGGGGATGAGATATGGGTTGCGGTGGTGGCTCAGAATGTCACCAATCTGGACACCTATCAGGCCGAAGTCACCTTTGACCCGGACAATATCGCGTATCTGGAAGGATATGAGGACAACTCATTTTCCGGAATCACCAATCTCCTCAAAAACAACGCCGGCACAACCATCGGATTTCAGGCCGTGGAGAACACCCCGGGCACCGTGAACATCGCCAACACCCTGATCGGAAGCGACACAGACCAGGCCCCCGAAGGAACCGGCATCATCGCACTTCTGAAATTCAGAGTGATCGGAGGCAGTTCTGATGTCCCCCTGACGCTTTCCAACGTGAAATACATGGACTCCGAAGGCAGTAACGAGCCGCTCGTCATAGATGACATCTCCGAACTCGGGAATGCTGTGCTGGAACTTCCTCCTCCGGGGGACATCTACGCGGGAGATCGGGAGGTGAATCTGAAGGATGCTGTCACCGCACTGAAAGTCCTGGCAGACATGAACCCGGACAAAGTCTATCTTTCCGACATCAACCAAGATAAGAAAATAGGAACAGAGGAGGTGATTTACATCTTGCAGGTGGTTGCGAACCTGAGGGACGCGTAAAACGAAGGACCTCACTCGTTCCCAAGTACCTCACTCGTTCCCAGG
>JAOZLU010000753.1 GCA_029934695.1 Desulfobacterales bacterium
GCTTTTAAGCGGTCTTTGGCCTTTGCAATCTCGCCGCCGCCCTGCTGGTAGAATGTGGGATCGGCCATTGTCTGATACAACTGTTGCTGTTCTTCCTCCATTTCCTCTATGCGCTGGGGAAGGGCTTCAAGCTCGCGCTGGCCCTTATAACTCATCTTCTGAGGGCCGTTACGCCGGGGTTTGGATTTTTCTCCCTTAGCCGGGGTTTTTTCCGCTTTCACGGGCATATTCGGCTTACGCTGGCGCAGCCAGTCATCATAGCCTCCGACATATTCACTGATCTGTCCTTCTCCTTCAAACACCAGGGTGCTGGTCACCACATTATTGAGAAACACACGGTCATGGCTGACCAAAAGCAGGGTCCCCGGATAATCAAGCAGGAGTTCCTCCAACAGTTCCAGGGTTTCCGCGTCCAGATCATTGGTCGGCTCGTCCATCACCAGGACATTGGAGGGTTTGGTTAAGAGCTTGGCCAGCAGCAGGCGGTTGCGTTCTCCGCCCGAGAGAATTCGCACCGGGCTGCGCGCCCGATCCGGTGAGAAGAGAAAATCTTTGAGATAGCCGATGATATGCCGGGGGTTGCCGTTGATGATAATCCTGTCGTTTCCATCGCCGATATTCTCCTCCACAGTTTTATCCTCATCCAGCCGGGCGCGGAGCTGATCAAAATACGAGATTTGCAGGCGGGTTCCGTGGCGAACTGTTCCTTCCTGAAGAGAGAGCCTGTCTAAGAGAAGCTGGAGCAGCGTGGTCTTTCCTGATCCGTTCGGCCCGATAATTCCGATTTTGTCCCCTCGCATAATGGTCGTTGAAAAGTCGCAAATAACAGGGCGGCCTCCATACCCATAATTCAGATGTTTTGCTTCAATGACCAGCTTTCCGGTACGCTCGGCTTCCTGGGTCCTCATTCGCGCCGCGCCGGTGCGTTCAGTTCTCGTCCGCCGAATCTCACGCATTTTTTCCAATGCCGTTACCCGACCCTCATTGCGGGTTCGCCGCGCCTTGATGCCCTGCCGGATCCACACCTCTTCTTTTGACAGCTTCTTGTCAAACAAAGCCCATTGCTTTGCCTCGGTTTCAATATCCGCTTGTTTGCGTTTCAGAAAGGTTTCATAATCGCACAACCAACTGCCAAGTTTTCCCCGGTCCAGTTCAATGATACGCGTGGCCAGTCTTTGCAGGAACATCCGGTCATGGGTGACAAAGACCAGGGTTTTGACATGGCGGAACAGGAAATCTTCCATCCAGTTGATCGCATCAATATCCAGATGGTTTGTGGGTTCGTCCAGCAGCAGAATATCCGGCGAACAGGCCAATGCCCTGGCAAGCAGTACCCGGCGTTTCAGCCCCGCGGAGAGTGCTTCAAAGTTCATATCCGCATCTAATTTCATGCGTGAAATGATATTCTCCGCACGTTGGTGTTTCTGCCATTCCTCATCCTCGGTATTGTGCGTATCATTCTGATGTTTCTCCAATCCCCCGACCACCACGTCGAATACCGCACCGCTCACGGTCCGGAGCACTTCCTGATCAAGACGGGCAACGCTTACGCCCTGGTGACGGAGGATATTGCCCCCATCAGGAGGCATATCCCCGTTGATCAGCTTCATCAGGGTGGATTTGCCCGCACCGTTGCGGCCGAGAAGGCATATCCGTTCCCCCTGCTCAATCTGCAAGCTGACATGGTCGAGCAGGAGGGGGCCTCCGAAGGCCATGCTGACATCTCTTATGGTTATCAGAGCCATGCTGATCTCCTAATCTTCAGAACCTGAGACAAATCGTCTCATGCGTTTGGTGTTGCTTCTGCGGCGTTTGCTGTCCATCCTGCGACGTTTTGACGCAAGAGGAGGCCTTGTTCTACGCCGGGGTCTGGGTTTTTCCGCTGCCTTACGGATCAGTTCGGCCAGACGGTCAACAGCATCCTGGCGGTTTCGTTCCTGAGTGCGGAATCGCCGGGCATCAATAATCAGAATACCGTCTTCAGTCACCCGCTTTCCAGCGAGACGGATCAGACGCTCCCGGACATCATCGGGCAGGGAGGGGGAGCCGCGCACGTCAAAGCGGAGCTTCACAGCAGTGGCGACCTTGTTGACGTTCTGGCCTCCGGGACCGGAAGATCGGACAAATTCCTCATGGAGTTCATGCTCGCTGAGTGATATTGTCTCTGTTATTTTAATCATGTTTGTAACTCACCTCATTCATCCCAATCCGGATACTGCTCCGGATTCGGCCCGCGCTGCTCAGTCACTCTCGGGTAAGACACTCCTTGAGCAGTTTCCATGGTCCTGCGCCCTTTTCTCACCCAGAATATCCATTCATCTCCCCAGTCAAACAGGTAGTACAGCTTGAAGCCCTTTTTCAACGGATATACCCGGCGGAGTTCTATATCCTCATACGCGATGTTCCGGTTTTCCCATTCATCCTCATTTCCGAACCATATTTTCTTCTGATAAGACGGGTGCCGTCCGGCATAGAAGTCAAATAGGTGGTCATTGTCAAATTCAACAGCGTCCTGAATGGCGAGGTGAAGATCGTGAAGCGATGCTTTCTCCTCAATCTCAATGACACGGACGCAGTCTTCCTCAAAATACCTCCCCGATACACATTCAACAGTCAGGGTATAAATCCTTTTCCGCTCTTCCGTGCTTTCTGATGCCTGTTTCTTTGCAAGGCCTTTTTTGGGGAATGAAATCCAGGAGGTTGAAGAATCTTCCATATAGTCAAATTCTTCACCGATTTTATCAACCATATCTGTCTCCCGCGCCTTTTCCATGGTGAATTCTGCCATAATCACATCCGGTTTTGTCAGATGGTCTGATATGACAATGCTGTTTTTATCATCCGTCAGCACCTCTGCTGATTCATACATTATTTCCCTGTGTTTTTTTGCAGGGTGCCGGGTCAGTTCCACTTCGACTTTTACATGCATCTTTATTATTCCTTAATTATTGAGAATTATGACTGAACAGACTTCCAGAATATTCCAGAAACTTTTATTTTTTTATCACAAATTTTTTGGACTTTCAATCAATTTTAATTAG
>JAOZLU010000754.1 GCA_029934695.1 Desulfobacterales bacterium
GACATCGCCGCCCTTGATCACGCCGAAAAAATATTTCAGAATGTCCCGGTTGGCCTTGGCAATCTCCAGAGCTTTTTTGCCCTTTCCCAGATGATCGATAAGGGGTTTGTCGTATTCATCAATCAGAATCACAACCGGCATACCGGTTTTCTGATACAGAGAAAGAATAAGTTCCTTGAACTGATTCTTCAACAAAGGGGCATCGGAAGACACATCACAGGCTCCGGCAGTCTGCTGCAGGGTTCTTTGCAGGCTCAGTTTCAGATTCTCCGGCGTGTCATGGCTGATTTCATTGAAATCCAGAAGCACCACCGGATGCTGCTTCCATTCCCATTCCGGATTCTCCGCTATCCAAAGTCCGTCAAACAGGTCCTTTTTTCCCTGGAACAGGCACCGGAGTGTCGAGACGGTCAGGGATTTGCCGAACCTGCGGGGACGGGACATGAAATAGTATTTCCCCTCATCGGCCATCTGAAACAGATGCCGGGTTTTGTCCACATATACGCATTCATTTGCACGAATGCTTTCATAAGATGAATCTCCGACGGGCAGTCTCTGAAGTTTTCTCATTTTATGCTCCTCTTAAAGCCTGGGGTTCAAACCCCAGGCTGACAGCTCAAGTACGCTGAAGCGCACTATAAGGCTCGGGATGTCGTTATAGGTAAATCGTATTTCTGATCATTTCATTCAGCATCTCTCTCATCTTCAAACGGATTAATCAGTTTAAGGGATGGAATTGAATCAAAATCTGCGGTGTTTCGTGTCATCAGCGGCAAATCCGTACGCAGTGCTGTTGCGGCAATGACGGCATCAGGAAGCTTGATACGATATCTTTGGCGCAACGAGATGCAGATGTCAGCAATTTCGGCATCCAGAGGATGTTCGGTCAGCCTGCGTAATAGCTCATGGGCTGCTTTCAGAGAATCTTCTGTATGGCCCCGCCATCCGAGAATCTCAATTCGGGAGACAATGGAAATATGTGCGCCCTCTTTTACTGCACACAGAAACAGATGTTCTCCGGCATCGTCCAATTCCCCGTTCAGGTGATAAATCAGAATGTCGGAATCCAGTACACTGCCCAGCTTCATTATTCCCACCCCCTTTCCCATTCCGCACGCATTGTAGCGATATCCTTATCAATTTCATCTCTGCTTTTTGCAGGTCTGACAATGCCTTTGGTGCGTTGTAAGAGTTGTTCAATGCTTTCCTCGGAAACATTCCTCACATTCTCCCTTTCTAAAACGGTGACGATCACACGCAGATTATCCCCGTCAGGGACATCGTGAATCCATTGCAGGATTCCATGGTGATAAACGGCTTCATAACTGTTCAACATGCTGTTCTCCTTTCTTCCTTTTGCCTGGGGTTCAAACCCCAGGCTGATAGCTGAAGTACGCTGAAGCGCACTGCGGGATGAGCCTGGCTTCAGTCTGCTTGCGCTTTCAGCTCGGAAATTGATTTCCGGGCTTTCATTCAACGATGAGACGCCTCGAGAATTGTCAGCCCCACCAGAATGTCATCCCTGTAGTCGAGAATAATGCCTTTGTCCGTCATTTCGCTGTGAGTCGAAGAAGGCTTCTCCTCAAAATGAAGATAAAGCACATCAGCGTCCCTGTCATAGTCGAGCCACATTCTGGTCAACGGTAGCTTGATGAGGTTCGCTGCGGCCTGAAACAGATGGCCGATGTTTCTTTCTTTCAAGAGTTCTGTGACCATACGATCATCCTCCGATTGTATTTTCGGGCAATGAATGCTGTGATAATGAAGCTGTCATCTTGATCGTTTTCCTTATAGACAACATGCAGGTACTTTTGTTTGCCAAGAGCTGACACAGCCACAAATGAGCCGGAATAACCGCGTAAAATCCATGTCGGACTTTCAACAGCATCAAGCATTGCCTCATAATAGGTTTCCATATATGGTTTGTTGTTGGTGATATGCTCCCATCTTTCCTGAGTGAGCCGGATCGGAACATTGTTGACTGAACGTACCGCCGAAGGTGTGCGTGAGCGATCCGAAAAGCAGCCTTGCCTTTACCCCGGGCCGGAGTTCCCACGGATGCCCGGGCGGGTATTCTCGTTTCATCTGTCGGTCAAAAAGATAGGGCCATGCGGATTCAGGCCAGAGGATCAGTTCAGCGTTCTGTTCGGCCAACTGAATTGTCGCGTCACGCAATGCCCGGATATATTTCCCGCCGTTCTTTTTCCTTTCCTTAACCGATATGATTCCGAAATTGGGCTGAACCATGCCGACCTGCAATGCCGGAGATTTCTCCCGTATCATCGAGACATGCACGGCCCGTATCCATCCAAACATCAGCAGCACTGCAAACAGAGCCGCTCCGATCTTTACCGCATGTCCGATCTTCCGGCGTTGACTCAATGCCAGAATCGTCTCCGCTATCATTAGATTGCCCAGCACAATCAGGGCGGAAACGATTGGCGGCCCTCCCAGCTCGGCAATCTGAACCAAGGGCCATGCCTGCCATAAAGTGATTGCCAGATACATCTTGAATATAAAAGGTATGGCTGTTTCTGTCAGGACCATGCAGAGGGGAGCTGTCAGAAGCCAGCTCAGTCCCACATATCGGGCCAGCAGACTGCAAAGCCCGGCCCAGAGCAAATATGCCAATCCCTGGTACGCACATAAGGCAATCCCCATGCCCGCGCTGGAGAGCCATGACATATTGGCGAAATTCTCCAGCAGCGGAATCCACCAGGGACTCCCGCCGAATATGAACACGAATCCCATGAACCAGCCCATGATCGCTGCCTCAAGCGGTCCCGCATCCCGGATGCTCAGATAAAGCGGGATCAGGCCGATGAATGCCAGGGGCCACAGATCAAATCCGGGTGAGGCAAGGATGAGCAAGGCTCCTGAGATTGTCGGGGACAGGAATCTATGCCATGTTGTGTTTAATCCTGACAATCTTTTAATCAGATGATTTGGTAACATATTTATTCTATTCTCCCGGGCAGCCTCAAAGGAGTGCGGAAATGGAGCCCTAGGCGGAATTTTCGCAATTTGGCAGCCCGC
>JAOZLU010000755.1 GCA_029934695.1 Desulfobacterales bacterium
TCCCCAAAACTGCTCGGTTCGGATTGCTAAATCCGAACCATGATGCAGGGGATTTGGCAATCCCCCGCGAGCGTTGTGAATGTGTTGTGAGGAGGGCGGGAGATTTGGCAATCCCCCGACTGGGTGGTGAGGCAAATATGACAATGGATTGAAGGATTGAACAAAGAACAGTTCCTCAAACCCGATGCGCCCGTCGTCATTCACGTCCGCGGCGAGTATGACCTCAGCTGTGTCCGTGATGCCGGCTTCAGCAAGCCGAATCCCCTTGGCTGAAAGCTCAAGTACGCTTTCAATTTTTCAGCAAAATTGAGTAAATCGCTGATATTTGAAATAAAAAGCCTGTTTTAGTTCATATTTGAGGTTATCTGTGATCAATTGCCGAAAATCGGCATTGACATCAGACAAGTATAAGGATATAGCATTAAATGTTGGCTGTCTAAATGTGAAATCATCCTCACCGGAATGAATGACAACTTTTATGCAAAAACAGAGGAGCAATGAAATGAGGCACAATGCAACAATGAAAATTCTGGCGATGCCCGTTTTTGTAGGTATGATATGCTTTTTCATGATCAGCAACACATACGCCGACACCATCAAGGTGGCAGCGATGAACGCCTGTCCCTACAACTGCGATCCGGAGACGGACGGAAAGAAAGGCTTCATGGTGGATATCGCGGAGAGCATATTCCGGGATGCTGGCCACACGGTCGTTTCGGAGGTGCTGCCCTTCAACCGTGCCATACGGGGAACGGAAGATGGCACCTATGACGCGCTCGGCATATCCAACCCCAACGACTCCGAGAAACTGCTCATGCCCAAAGTGCCCAACGCCATGCCCCAAGGGGTCTTTCTGGTCAGAAAAGGGGAGACATGGCGATACAAGGGCGTGGATTCCCTGAAAAGCATAAAGCTGGCAAGCTTTCCCGGAGCCACATGGGAGGAGAAGGATGTCAACCATTATCTGGAAACCACGGGCAGCCCCGCGGTGCAGATGATCTACGGAGAAGACCCGCTCGAAGTCGGCATTCAGATGCTCCTGCGGGAACGCGTGGATGCCTGTCTCACCGAGATGAACACTGCCCGATATTACGCAGCGAAGATCGGCCTGAATCTTGACAGACTCATGGAAATCAGGGGAAGACTGGCCTCCACGCCCCATTACATCAGCTTCTCTCCCAAAAACCCCAAGTCCGCGACTTACATCCGCATACTGGATCAGGGGATGAAAAAGCTGAGAAAGTCCGGTAAATTGGCAGATATCCTGCAAAAATACGGAATGACTGATTGGGATAAGTAGCGATCCGGAGTGCCAAATTTACAGTTTGGCAAAAGGAGAAAAACGCTGTCACCTCCATCTGCAAATTTGCATCTGTCATTCTGCATTTTGGACATGCTTCAGATTGTAAACTGAGTGCATGAAAAATCAGCAAAAAGCAAAACCCGCCGCGAGCCAAAAAAAGCCGGGTGTGCGGAAAGAATCCTAGTACCGGAACTCATGCCGTATATATCTGTTATTCAAACTTGTGGTCCCTTTTTCGTCATAAGCACTGTTACCGGAGAAAGCAGAATACACCTCGATATCGGGAACGGAAACATGGAAATAATTCACATCCACCCTTCCGCCTGCATCAAACCAGATTTTCAGGAAAAGATCAGGGTTTTCCGGACTTCCCCAGTCCACATCCGAAGGATTCGCATAAAAATGCCCCCAGATCACCCGGTGTCCCCCGGCCGTGACACCTTCTCCACCTTTACGCCACACAGCATCCACAAGACCCTTTTCCGCTATGTCAATCATGACCCCGAGTCTGAGATCGTTGTCAACCGAATTTCCTGAAGGATCCTCTGCTGGCAAGTATCCTTCCGGCGCATTCCCATCCTCCTCATTCTCATCCATGCCGGTTTCATTGTTTTCATAATATTGCCGAATATATCTTTTTTCAAGGGTTGTTGTCCCGCCCGAGATCCCGTTCGTGTCATCAAGATAATCCGAGTAAACATCAATATCCGGCACTGACACATGGAAAAAGTTGACATCAGTTCTGCCGCCTGCATCAAACCAGATTTTGACAAAAACGTCGGGATTGTTCCGGCTTCCCCAGTTGACATCCTCAGGACTGGCGTAAAAATAGCCCCATATCACCTGATGGCCCCCCTCGGTCAAATCTTCTCCGCCCTTTTGCCAGACCGCCTCTATCGGGCCTTTTTCAAGGGTCTGGATAACTGCCCGAATCCAGAGGTCAGAAGCGACCTCATAGCCGGTATCATCTGTTTCTTCTATATGAACAATAACAGTATCCGAAGATTGCTCACCCTGGCTGTCAGTGACGGTCAGTTGGAAGGTCAGAGATTCAGCCCCCTGCGGTGCGGTAAAAGCCGGCTGAACCGCCCACGGATCAGACAGGCTGACACGAGTAGCGTCTCCTGTCTGCTCCCATAAATAGAGGCTGATGTCATCATCCGGGTCGTAGGAATCAGAACCGTCCAGCATGACCGTTTCTCCAGCGTCAACGGTTTGGTCAGTTCCCGCATCAGCTGTGGGCGGGATGTTTTCGTAGGCCACATCTGAAACAGGGTATCCGCCTTGAACCAACTCGTATTCTATATGTTCCAGGCTGACTTTTGCATCTTCAAAAACCACCTGGGTAATCAGGGTTGCCGTGTTCACATCAACCGTTATCACGCCGTCAATGTCTGTGAGGATAGACCTTATCCTCGAAGCTGCCCCTCATGTGTTGCATCCGGGGATCGTCAGTTCAACAGTTCTTTCAGCCGCGAGGGCCGGCGAACAGACTGAAAAAAAGAACACAAACATAAAACACATAAACATTGATTTCTTCATAACATTGCCTCCTGTATTTAAACAACATTCTGGTTATAACGCTTTTCAGGGAGCTTTCCGAATTTTTCCAAACGCCTGCTGTGCTGCCCCGGTTGCAGATGCTTTCTGATTTTTTTAATTTAGGTTATACTCTATTTTTCGGCACTGGTTCAGTTCAATGGGATTTTTTAAGAAAATCAGCCCATATAC
>JAOZLU010000169.1 GCA_029934695.1 Desulfobacterales bacterium
CGGGACCGGAAAGGAACTGGCCGCCAGATCGCTTCATATACTGAGCCCCCGCAAAGACCGCTCCTTTGTTGCGTTCAACTGCGGCGCATTTACTGAAGAACTCATGGCAAATGAACTGTTCGGCCATGAAAAGGAAGCCTTTACCGGAGCCAATACCTGCCGACCCGGTCTTCTTGAAAGTGCTGAGGGAGGGACTGTGCTGCTTGATGAAATTGGAGACATGCCCCTTTCCATGCAGGTGAAACTGTTAAGGGCCATCCAGGAAAAGGAAATCCAACGAGTCGGCGGTCTCAAACCGATTCCCATCAATGTCCGGTTCATTGCCGCAACCCACCGGGATTTGTCCAAAGAAGTCGAAGATAACCGGTTCCGCCAGGATCTCTTTTACAGACTCAATGTCATCACCCTTCAGCTTCCCTCTCTTGCGGAACATGCGGAAGATATTCCGCTACTTGCCGTACATTTTCTGAAGAAGAAAGGTCTGGAAGCCCATAAGGATGCTTTTGACATTGACAAGGAAGTGATGGAAATCCTTTCCTCCCATAGCTGGCCCGGGAATGTCAGAGAACTGGAAAACGTGATCGAGCGGGCCATAGCCCTGTGCCGGGGAAGCGTCATCCGAAAAACGGATCTGCCCGACTACCTCAGCACCCTGTCCATTGAAACGTATCGCCAGTCAGGCGGAGAAATCCCCACCCTTGCCGAACTTGAAAGACGTTATATCGAATGGGTACTGGAAAAATTCCAGGGGAACAAAACCCGGGCGGCCCAGATCATGGGAATTGACCGGGTTTCTCTCTGGCGGAAGATCAAGCGGTTTAAAATCGAAGAAAAGTGAAGCTCACAGGCATCAGTTCCGGGATATTTCAGGAATCTCACACAGAAGCGGCAAAGACACCTTGAAAACTGTACCCATGCCTTCCTGACTTTCCACCTCCATCCTCCCCCCATGACTTTCGATAATACCATGAGAAATGGAGAGCCCCAGCCCAGTACCCTTGCCAACCTCCTTTGTCGTATAAAACGGATCAAAAATTCTTTCCATGTCCTCTTTTCTTATACCTTCTCCAGTATCCCTTACCTGAAAACAGAATGTATTCTCATCTGTTCGCTCTGCTGTGATCGTCATCTCGCCACCGCCATTTTCCATGGCATGTGCCGCGTTGATCACCAGATTCATGATCACCCGCTGAATCTGGTGGGGGCCGATTCTGACTTCCAATGAATCATCCAGCCTGAAATGTTGTGTCACATTTGACGGGATTTCACCCTTGATCAGCTTCATGGTTTTTTCCACCAGTTTTTTGAAATTCACCTTCCGGGGTACAAATCTCCTTTCACGGGAAAATTCAAGCAGGCCTTTGATAATGTCTCTGGCCCGGTCAATCTGATTTTCAGTCTCCTCCAGCAGCATGCGCTTGTATTCCACGTCCCCGTCCTCTATTTCCTCTTCGAGAATCTGGATGGAAGTGGAAATGTTGTTCAGGGGATTATTCAGTTCATGCGCCACACCTGAAGTCAGGGTTCCAAGAGATGCCAGCTTTTCAGAGTGAATCAGTTGCTCATTTCTCCGGTTGAGTACTTCGATCATCCGATTCAGGCTGTTGACCAGAGATTCGAAAATATCTCCGGTGGAGACCGGCGGAATGCTGGAATAATCCCCTTTTGCAATTTTGTGAATGGCTATTTCGATGCTTTTCAGAGGCGCGTTGACATTGAGTGCGATAAATATGACCGTGATTGCTGTAATAACAAAAATGGCGATCAGTGCCCCATAGAGATAGAGATTCGTTTTATATATCAGTCCCCGAATCTTCTCCCGCTCGTTGGAAACAATGGATTCAATGTTGTCCGTGATCTGTTTGCCAATGGTCCGAATCTGTTTCTGCAACAGCTTTTCACGGTGCTTCCCCGCATCAGTATTCAGAAGATCAGTCAGTAACGCCTTGTACTGCTTTAAGTTCTTCAAATGGCCCCGGAGAGGAAGATGGCGTACAGCTTCTTTATATTTGTCAATGATGTCAGCCTGCTTTTTTTCGGCATTGCTGGCATAAGTGATGGCCTCCCGGAGATCGGTCCGATTGAAGTAGAGGAAGTAATTTTTTTCATAGCGCCGGCACTCCAGAACCGTATTCAACAACTCAATCTTCTCATCTATCAGCTTGATTTTTTTGGTCAGTTGATAGTGATTGTACAAATTGAGTGACCAGACCAGAGTGCTGGTCAGAATGAAGAAGGTGAAAGAAATGGCGATTTTTTTTCGGATATTAAGAAACAAAATAAAGATTCCTGATTTTGAGGTGACAATTGAATTCGGAGCCGTGGATGAACGCTGATAGCCTGCGGGCTGAGGCAGACATCATCTGCGTTCATCTGCGGTTATCAGGAGGGTTGTGAATATCAGGAAATATTAAATTCTCCAATATCACAGACCACATGATTCACCTCTGGAATTTGCCTGGCAATCTCCAGAATTTCCGCAGAAAGTTCTGATCTCATCCGTTCGTCGAGCCGCTTCTGCGTAAGCCTGTTGACAAAGCCGGTTTTTCTGATATTTGTCGAAGGAACCTGAATCTTGACATTCCCATTATGAGATGAAACCTCTGACTCACAAATATTCTGAAGGGCCGCGTGGATATGGCTGCTGATGGCCACATCTCCGAGCAGATGCTCATCCTCGGGGCGGGTTTTAAAGGTTTCGCTCCCGGCGGCCGCGCAGATCAGGTCACAGATGTCCTCAACAGTGAAGTTATCGACATGAAGCACCATGTCGTAAAGCCGGGAATCCCTAATATCCCTCTCATATAACATTCTGGTCCATTCATAACGCTTGGCATCTTGTTTGAGGAGCTTTTTCTCAGCTTCGTCCGCAAACAGATTTTCCTGTTTTTGAAGAAGCTTTGTCCGTATTTCCATCTCGGCAATGATTCGCACCTTTAACAAATGGCCGACATGGGGGAGCATCAGATGCCCCGCGTGCCCATGATACACCACATTATCCTTTTTCACATGTTCCAGCAGGGTGGCTCTGAAATAGGAAATATATTTTTCCTTCCCGTGAGTCAGCCTGTTGATGAATCCGGGTGCTTCCTCAAGAGATTTGAGCAGATCTGTTTCCGAAATATTGAAATATTTCACTGCTTCCAGCATAATTTCCCGGTTGACGCACTCGTATCCGAGTTTTTCGGCCACTTTCTCTGCAATCAGTTTGCCGTGACTGTAAGACCCTCTTGAAATTGAAATAATTGCCATCTTTTTTTTCACTCCTTGTCCGAAGTCTTCTGATTTTTCATAGAATAAAAGCTGATTATAACACCTTTTGGGGAGACGGTGGATTCCGGGGCAGAACTGAAAAAATGTTCAGTTCTGCCCGGAATGACAGGGACGTGATGTCATTCCGGGTAAAATGATAAGAATCGGCAGGATTCTCAGTTTTTCGGGCGTGTCATAATCAGAATAAAAGAAACCCGCTTTTGCCATAAAAGACCTCTGAGGTCTTACTGATCTTATTGAATCCCATAAAAGAAATAGAGAACCGTCAGCTCCACCACGAGAAACAATACGGTCATGACAGCCCCTGCCTTGGCATAATCCACAGTACGGTACCCCCCGGGCCGCATAATCAGGGCATTGACCTGATGGGTCGGCAGCACAAAGGTATTGGACGCGGACAGCCCCACCACCAGTGCGGCCATGCGCGGGTCACCGCCGGCCATGATGGCCATGTTCATACAAAGCGGTATCAGAAGTACCGCCGCTCCCACATTGGAAATCACCAGCGTAAAAAACGAGGTCATAACACCGACCGCGGCCAGCAGAACAATGGGAGGCGGGCTTCCCAGCATTCCCAGCACCCCCTGGGCGATGTAGGCAGCCGTGCCGGTCTTCTCAAAGGCCATGCCCAGGGGGATCAGACCGGCCAGCAGAAAGACTGTCATCCAGTCAACAGACCGGTAAGCTTCGTCTATGGAAAGCACACCTGTAATGACCATGCCCAGGGCCCCGGACATGAGAGCCACCGACAGTTTGACCTTGAACACAATGATCTGAAGGAGTGCCAGAGCCAGCCATGCCATGGCCAGCTTTGCCTTCTGAGGGCGGAGGATCTCCCCCTCAAGCGGTGTCGTAAAGGTCAGCGCCCGTGGTTTGGGACGATTCTGCATAATATGAAATTTTTCCCAGGGTCCCTGGAGCAGAAGCGTGTCCCCCATCTGGAGGCGAATGTGAGTCAGACCACTGTAATAAACCCTTCTGCCCTTGAAAAGCGCGATGGGATTCAGGCCGTAGAGATTCTTGAAATCCACCTCACTCATGGTATTGCCGATCAGTTCGGACCGTGGACTGACAATGGCTTCGGCCATTCCCGCATTGGTTCTTGCCAGGCTTTCGGCAAAGACCGAAAGTTCCTCCCTGACTTCCCAGCCGTTCTCCTCCACCATCTTGAGTACCCGTTTTTTTGCCCCGACAACGGCAATATCCATGCCGGGTCCCAGTTTGTCATGGGCATGGACCACAAAGTTGATTCCCCCTTTGCCGGGCATGCAGATGCCGACCACAGTTACGAGAAAACGGGTTCGGATATCCAGTTCTCCCAAGGTCTTTTCCTGATCACAACTTTCCGGAACATGAATCTCAAAAACCGATTCAAGCGCCCGGTATTCCTCAATCAGCGTTTCGCTGATGCCTTTATCCGAGTCCCCGCCCACGGTAGGCAGAATGAATTTCCCCAAAAGAATAAAGTAGAGAATCGCACTGAAAAGCAGACAAAGACCAATGGGGGTCTGGGTGAAGAGCCCGAAAGGCTCAAGCTTTTGCCCTCCCACAACCATGAGATCATTTAAAAGGATGGTCGGGCTGGCCCCTACCAGAGTAATCGTGCCGCCGATAATCGCACAAAATCCCATGGGCATCAGGATGCGTGATACCGGGATGTTGAGCCGCTTGGAGATGCGTTGGGCCGCAGGCATGAACAGGGCCGCAGCACCGATATTCTGCATCATGCTTGATATGATGCCGACTGTGGCCGATATAAGCGTCATGATCATGGTTTCGCTCTTGCCGGCCAGCCTTATGATCGGCCGGGCCACCTGATTCATCACACCGGTTTTGTCCAGCCCCGCGCCAATAATAATAACAGCGATAATCGAACAGACCGCGTTGCTGCTCAGTCCGATAAACGCCTCCTTGGCAGTGACCAGCCCCATCAGCGGGAGAAGCACCATCATCATGAGACCGACCACGTCCACCCGGACCCATTCTGAGACAAAAAGAAAAATAACAAAAACAAGCACAATCATCGTCAATATCATATCAGGTGTCATACCAAATCCTTTTTTTTATAGCTTTTAACAAAAAGATTGTCCGGAGTGCCAAACTTGCAGTTTAACCACAAAGGACACAAAGGGGGCACAAAGGCCACAAAGCTTGAACCCGGGGCACAAAGCTTTAAATCTGCACGTTCGGCCGGATCTGTCTGAGGCAGGTGCGGGAGCCTCCCCTGAATCCGTTATAATCAGAAAAAATTATGTTAAAAGCTCTGTTACTCAGTGACCAAAGATTTTCCAAGTCAATGTCTGACCCGATCTTCAAATTTCCGAGTGTGTTCCATCTCCCCCATTATGCCATTCCGATTCTGATTTCAGAATCGGAATTCGTCATGTAGCGTCGGATTCCGGGTCAGAACTGAAAGAAACGTCCCATTTTTTCAGTTCTGCCCGGAATGACAGGCAGAGATGGACACACTCTGTCGCAAAAATCAGAACACTGACCCGCATTGTATCTTCAGGGAGTTACGTCTGTAAAAAAAACTGCTCACCGAGTTTAATGATTCTTATTTTCCTCTCGATACAGAAAACATAAGGCAAATGTGAAAACCACCAGCCCGATGGCGAAATAGAAATGTCCATCCATAAGATATTCCCCTTTTTTGCATAAAACTCAGCACAGCCATAAAATTATGCAGGCTGGGTGAGGCAAAGCGGAACCTGCCGCACCTTGTGCCGAGTGTGGAGTGAGATAAAATCTTTATATTGTCCGAGCCACACACACAATCCGTGATCCTGTGTCACCTTAGCACATGGAATAGACACACAGTCCTGTCGAAGGCCTGTTTTCATTTTTTTCACGATTATGGAGGGGATGCTGGTTCTCCGGTTCGGAAACTATGAAGCCGATTTCTCCATACTCCTGCTGAATCTCTTCAAGGGCCTCATCTGTTTCCACAAATTTGATGACATGTGTGAAGTCAATATCCTTTCCGCGTGCTTTTTGCTCAAAGGACATAACATTTTTACACGACAATTCCTCAAAGTCTCCACATATCTGACTGCTTGCACTTTTAAAGAGCCTGAAGGTGTCACAGGACAGGGGAGCCGTGTTGAGTGCAATGATCTGATAATCCATCCGCCCGGCCATTTCCAGAGCATAATCCACCATCGAATCCGAGAAGACGCTTTCTCTGCCCACCACCACAAGTCGGGCCGCCTCCTCATGTGTCTCCTCCTCTTTTGCCATTGCAGGGACTTCCACAGCTTTCGGGTTCTCAACTTTATTCGTGCCTTTGAAAAAACGCCTTATTTTTCCAAACATGATGTTTCCCTCCGTAAAAAATTTTCTGATGGTTTTTATATTTCGCAACAAATGCCCACTATAAACCGTTACAAAAGGTATGTCCAATTGGCTCGCAAGATATTTTTCCTTTTCAAATACGAATATCCCCCGCTTGTCATATACAACGATCAGAATATCGCGTCGGTCAGCGGCAAATCGGACAATCTCCTTGTCTGTCTGCCCGTTCAGAACTTCCATGGTGCATTGGACACCTTGTTCTTCGGAGAGACGGATCACTTTTTCCGTATCTGTGAGCCTTGATCCCGGGGCCCCTGTTCTCCCGGGTCTGATTTGCACCACTTTCAGGTCCGCACCGGTTTCGCGGCAGAGTTGGGCCGCATATTTGAATGCCGGTTTTCCCGGACATCTCCGGGTCGTTACAAGAAGGATTTTTCCCATACAGCACCTCTTTATTATCTCACAGGGAAGGTCAGGAAAATTTTCATAAACGAGAACTCAGACGGAGATCGTCTCTCTTCTCAATGAAGGGAACAGGATTTCCCGATACTTTCCGGTATATCTCTTCATATTGTTTTTCAATGGATCGGAAAATTGACTTGGAAGAGAGTGCGAATTCACATCGTCTGTAAATATCGTTCTGATAAAAATGACGTCCGACCCGGGTACGGACTTCCCTGACTCCGCTCACGGCCGAGGCCATGGCGGCAAGCTTTTTCTCGTGCCAGGACAGCATCACCACATGGTTGAGAATGGTCAGGTCGGCCCGACCGTCCTGAGCCGAAACAGTCACAGGATATCCTTTTTCCGCCATGACCGATGCAATTTTGGCACTTAGGGCGAAATCTTCAACCGCGTCTGTCCGGGCTTCCTTTTTTTCTTCGATACCTCGGACAATTTCCTCAATAACCTCTGAAAGGGCCATCCGATCTGATGCGACGACTGTTGACGGATTCCAGTCCTCTGCCTCTTCAAGGTAATGTGTCCACTGATAAAACGCTTCATTCTTATGACGAATTCCTTCAGCCGCATGGTCCCCGGCAATGCCTTCTTCCCGGAATGCTTGCTGAAGAGAGTGATCTGAACCGGAGGTTACCAGCACATGCAGGGCCATATTATGGGGAATCAGCTCGCCCAGAAATCCGGAAAACACGGCCGCGCCTGTCCTTATTTCCTCTGCCAGAACCGATTTCACGGCCGCAATGCACCTGGCTTTTTTATATGAAAAGCGTTCCGGAAAGGGCGGAGCCGCATAAATGCTTTTTTCAATATCCGAAATTTTCATCTTATGCGTCTCAGATGTTTTCTCAATCAGATACTTGTCATGAATCAGGCGGCATCCCATCGTGGACGCTGTTTTTTCTGCAAGCTGGTCTGCTCCGCTATATGCCCCGCCAAAAAATGTAATTGCTTTCATCCCAGGCCTCCTTTATTTTATATTTTTTTCAATATGTCTGACATCTTGCTGAAGCAAGGTTTATGCCAGACCGGGATATTTTTTTGATATATTATCATCATGATGGTTTCCCAAAAAGTCGTGCCGAAAATTTTATCATGTATATTCAGTATATTGAATTCAATATAGCGTAAAAAAAGTCTGACTCTGATTTTTTACAAAACCGTCAGCCATATAAAATAATTGTTCTGAATTTTAAAAATGCCGAAAATCATAAGTTGCAAAATGCAACAGCTATGACTCTGAAATAAAATATAAACTTTTATGTCAATGAGTTATCAGCTATTGCATAAAAATGTAATCCGTTGCATATTGCAACGCACTTCGTATCTGCCAATCTGAACCGACCGATGGCGAGCTTTTTCAGAGCCACAGGTTATTTCTTGACCAATGGTATGGAGTGATATATAGTATCTGTTCTTTGAATATCACATTTCCATTCAACAAAAAAATCCAGTTTCCATTATCAAAAACCTCCGAGGTTTTGGAAACCTCGGAGGTCCTATAATATTAAGGTATCCATGCAGATTTTCAGCAAAAGCAAAAAGGAAGAGGAAAAAAAACATATTCCCTCAGAGGTGGCACAGCTCAGAGAGGCAGTGATCCGGGCAAAATTGCCGGAACATGCCGACAAGATCGCTTTCAGAGAGCTGGAACGATTGGCAAAGAGCAATCCGGCATCTGCCGAATACACCATTGGGATCAACTACATTGATTACTTGGCCAGCCTCCCTTGGAACCGGATGACCGATGACCATCTTGATATCGGACAGGCGGCCGCCGTTCTGGACGAGGCCCATTTCGGGTTGGACAAGATTAAGGAGCGAATTTTGGAGCATCTGGCTGTCCGTATCCTGAAAATGTCCCGCCAATACACCATTCTGGTAGTGGACGATGAAAAGATGACCCGAATGAACTTGGAGCATGTGTTTACCAAGGACGGATACATGGTCAGAACGGCCGAATCCGGGGCAAAGGCTCTCGAATTTCTGGAACTATATGATTTCGACGTAGTCGTCACCGATCTCAAGATGGAACAGGTGGACGGCATGAACGTGCTTGAACGGGCCAAAGCCAAAAACCCGGCCACGGCAGTGATCATCATCACCGGCTATGCCACGATCCCGGTGGCCATTGATGCCATGAAAAAGGGGTCTCATCACTTTCTGGCCAAGCCATTCAAGCTTGAGGATATCCGGGCGACCATCCAAAAAACCCTGATTCACAAAAAAGAGCGTCTCGAACCTAGGGGACCGATTATCTGCTTCAATGGTCCCCCGGGCACGGGCAAGACCTCTCTGGGCCAGTCCATTGCCCGGAGTCTGGGCAGAAAATTCATCCATATTTCCATGGCCGGAATGAAGGACGAAGCAGAAATCCGGGGACACAGGAGAAGTTATGTGGGGGCTTTGCCGGGAAGAATTATCCAGGAAATTCGGCGGATCGGATACCGGAACCCGGTCATCATGCTTGACGAACTTGACAAGATCGGCCAAGATTTCAGGGGAGATCCGGCATCGGCCCTTCTGGAAGTTCTGGACCCGGAACAGAATGCCGCGTTCACTGATCATTATCTGGACATGCCTTTTGATCTGTCCCAGATAATGTTCATTGCCACGGCCAATACGGTGGATCCAGTTCCCGGTCCCCTGCTGGACCGTCTGGAGCTGATTAATCTTTCGGGCTATACTGACGAGGAAAAAGAACAGATAGCGGCCCATTATCTGATCCCGGAAGCGTTTGAGGAAGCCGGCCTTCTGATAGCCCGGTATTCGTTCCTGCCTGATGCGATACGGAAGATGATCCGGGGTTATACACGGGAAGCAGGTCTCAGGACTCTGAAACGGCAGGTGCAATCTGTCTGCCGCAAACTGGCCCGGAAAGCCCTGAATGAGGATCCGAAACAGGGAAATGACATCCGCATTGATGAGGAGATGCTGGAAACACTTTTAGGACTTCCGAAATACCATTCGGAGATGGCAGAACTCAAAGACAGGATCGGTGTGACCACCGGTCTGGCCTGGACAGAATTCGGGGGGCAGATCATTTTTATCGAGGCCACCAAAATGAAAGGCACGGGCCAACTCATCCTCACGGGTTCTCTGGGCAGCGTGATGAAGGAGTCGGCCCATGCAGCGCTCAGTTATATTCGAAGTCATACGGATTCACTGGATATCCGTGAAACCTTTTTTGAACAACACGATCTCCATATCCATGTACCGGCCGGGGCCATCCCCAAGGACGGACCCTCCGCAGGAATCACCATTCTCATCGCTCTGATTTCCCTGATCCGGGACCTTCCTGCCCGGAGAAACATGGCCATGACCGGGGAAATTACACTGAGCGGTCGCATTCTCCCGGTCGGAGGGATCAAGGAAAAACTCATGGCCGCGCGCCGGGCAGGCGTGACATCGGTGATCATCCCTGCCAAAAACGCCGCAGATATCGAAGACCTCCCCATTGACATTCGGAAAGATCTGGACATCATCACTTTTGAGGAACCAGAGGAAATTATTGGCCAGGTGCTGATATGAACTCACAACAGGTAAATATGGGATTGCATCCCAGACTTGTTCCGTTCCCAAACCGGAGCTTGGGAACGAAAATATTTAAATTACTTAGGAACGTGAATTAAATAACTCGCACATTTATGATTTCCTAATCTCTTTAATTTTCAACCCATCAACCAATTGTCAATTGTTTCCTGATTGCCTTTATCCTTTCCAGAACCGGGGGGTGGGAATAGTTCAGAAACACATACAGGGGATGGGGAACAAGATTTGAGAGATTATGTGCGGAAAGTTTTTTCAGGGCGTCTGCCATGGCATCGGGATTCCCTGTGGTTTCCACGGCAAATCTGTCGGCTTCATACTCATTTTTACGGGAATGCTTATGCATGAAAAGTCCCAGAAAAAATTCAATGGGCGAATATAACATGCCGAAGAATATCAGTCCTGCATATACAGATTTTTGTTCCACGTGGAACGCATCAAAAAGTCCCTGGTAAGAAATGAAGAGGGACAGCAGAAAAAACATGACCCCTGTATGCAGAATACCGATAATCATTGCCTGAAGAATATGCTTTTTTTTGTAATGGCCAATTTCATGGGCCAGCACTGCCATTAGTTCTGAGACCGTGTGCTGGGCGACCAGCGTGTCAAACAGGGCAATGCGCCTGTTTTTCCCAAATCCGGTGAAAAATGCATTGGACTTGCCGGAGCGTTTGGAACCGTCTATGATGAAAACATTGTTAAGGGGAAAATTCACAGCATCTGCATAAGATATGATGGCTGTTCTGAGTTCACCTTCCTCAAGCGGCTCAAATTTGTTGAAAAGCGGCATGATCCAAGTGGGTGCAATAAACTGTATGACCAGCGTAAATACAGTGACCGTTCCCCAGCAATACCACCAGGCATCTGCCCCGGCGTATTCAAAGAAAGCCAGTATTCCCGCCAGAAGCGGCCCTCCGATCAGGATACCAAGTGCCAGCCCCTTGAGCATGTCTGTCATGTATGTCTGCCATGTGGTTTTGTTGAACCCGAAGCGTTCTTCAATTATAAATGTGTTGTAAATGCCGAATGGCAGGGACAGGATCATTTTGAAGATTATCAGGACACTCATAAAAATCAGGCCGGTGATGACAGGCCCCTGATTCCAGGACCGCACCCAGTGGTCCAGAAAAGGGAATCCTTTTCCAAACCAGAACACTAACAGCACGAGCAGGTCAAACGCAGAGGCGATCCATCCGAAACGGGTGTTGACTTTCAGGTATTCCTGAGATTTCTGATAACGCTCTGCGTCATACACATCCTGAAATATCTCAGGCACTTCATCCCGCAGGTGTCTGAGATTCAGAATATCGGCTGACCAGTTCAGTATAAAGTCAATAATGATGAAGAGCAGAATAATAATGGCGATGAAATTCATATATGAAAGTTTTAGGTTTTAGGTTTTAGGTTTT